>JANNJI010000394.1:0-3902 GCA_031405795.1 Gammaproteobacteria bacterium | reverse complement strand
CAAACCAGTCCCGCACCGCATCATTGGCTGGGTAATCCAGACCGCAATACACCTCGGTCCGGTTGCAGGTGGAGAGAATCACGGCTTCGGTAACAGGAGCAAAAGAGGTCAACTCGCCAAGGGCTTGGGCCACGTTTTCTTGGGCAAACGCGACCTTTTCGCGGATTTCCACCGGCGCGGTCTTATGATTGATCCCGAAGGCGAGCAAGGTCACAATGTATTTACCATCACCGGTAGCTGCGGGTTAGCTTTAAATTTATGTACATTGACTAATTATACAAGGTAAAGCGCCGAAAAGTTGGTTATAGTTCACCATGGAGTAGTCACATCATGCAGAGGTCAGTTATGCAGGTTAAAGGTTGGTTCCTTGTTCTGGGTGCGGTCGCTGTCGTCAACCTAATCGGCTGTACAGGATTGGGCACACGTCACGTTCAGGACAATCCCCCGCCATCGCTGACGGCCACAAGTCAGCAAGAAGATGCCGTGGCCGAGCAAGTCCCGGCCCCGGCTGAACCACCGGTGGCTGCCAAGGCCGCAAAAAAAGCGAGTTCACCCCCCACTAATTTAACTGCAGCGATGTTATATCGGTTGTTGGTCGCGGAAGTGGCCGGGCAACGTGGCCAGCTTGATCTTGCGGTACAGCAGTATTTGCGTGCGGCACGTGAATCACGTGATTCCAAGGTGGTGGAACGGGCTGCACGGATCGCCGTGTATGCACGTGATGATGCGGCAGCGTTAGACTCAGCCAAATTGTGGACCGAAATTAGCCCGGCGGATGTAGAGGCACACCAGGTTGCAGCAGCGATGTATATTCGTGTGGGCAAGGTTGCCGAAGCCAGGACACATTTAGAAAAAGTAATTAGTCTCAGCGAGCAGGGCCACAACAAAGGTTTCATGCTGGTGACCACCTTGTTGAGTAAAGAAAAAGATAAACAACTCGCCTTGAGTGTGATGGAAGAGTTAATTGAAACCCGGCAGAATGATGCCGATGCGTTATATGCCTACAGCCAGTTAGCAATGTTAGTGGGTGAATTAAACAAGGCCCGTCAGGCCGCAGAAAAGGTGCGGCAGATCCAACCAGCCTCCGCCGACGGCCATATCTTGTATAGCAATATTCTGATTCGTCAGGGCAAAAAGGCCGAGGCATTTGCAGAGTTACACGAAGCGGTGAGTCGTTACCCTGACAATACCGTATTGCGGCTTTATTACGCGCGACGACTGGTTGATGAGAAACGTTTTGCTGACGCACGCGAACAATATGTGCGCTTGCTCCAGGTGGCACCTGATAATGAAGAGGCACCGTATGCGTTGGGTTTACTGGCATGGCAGACCCGTGATTTAGCCGAAGCTGAAAGCTATTTTCATAAACTCATTAAGCAAAATAAATTTGTCAGCGAATCAAATTACTATTTGGGTCAAATTGCAGAATCGCGCAATCAGGTTGATGACGCGGTGGCAACCTATGGTCTGGTAACCAACGGTCAGCATTATATTGAGGCGCAGATACGAATAGCTCTAATTGAAGCTCGCAAAGGCGAGGTGCAAAAGGCCCGTGAAAGACTGCAGGATATTCAAGTCGACTCCGCCGAAATGGAAGTAAGATTGGTATTAGCAGAAGGTGAGTTATTGCAAGAAGCCAAAATGTTCAAAGAAGCCTTTGAATTTTACAACGAAACACTGGCAAAGGCGCCAGAAAACTCACAATTATTGTATGCGCGTGCCTTGGCGGCAGAAAAAATTGAGCGCACCGATATCTCTATTACTGACTTAACCACAATCGTCAAACGCGAACCCAATAACGTCCAGGCGCTTAATGCGCTGGGTTATACCCTGGTGGATCGTACCGAAAATATCAAAGACGGATTAGCGTATATTCAAAAGGCCTACAAGTTACAACCCGAAGACCCGGCAATTATTGATAGCCTCGGCTGGGGACACTATCGCTCCGGCAATTATGCGGAAGCGCTGAAATATTTGCGCATGGCGTTTGAGAAACTTAAGGATGCGGAGGTCGCTGCCCATTTAGGCGAAGTGCTGTGGGTGATGGGCGAAAAAGATTCGGCCCGGCATATTTGGGATGAAGCCCTTCGTGATACACCAAGTCATAAAGCGCTGTTGGATGTGATTAATCGTTTTACGAAATGAAACGCCTCGTCGTATTTTATGCAGCGTTAGCGCTTGCTGCGTGTGAGTCAATTCCAGTAGTTCCTCCA
Source organism: Gammaproteobacteria bacterium (assembly GCA_031405795.1). Taxonomy (GTDB): domain Bacteria; phylum Pseudomonadota; class Gammaproteobacteria; order UBA6429; family Thiohalophilaceae; genus JACQBC01. The sequence goes on along the minus strand of JANNJI010000394.1, from coordinate 1,689 downwards.
CTGACGGAAGGTGGTCACGCTTGGGAACTGCATCAAACGGCACTTGGCAAACTCAAGCAATGGCGGCTTGAAGGTCGTCTGGCGGTAAATAATGGCGAAGAGGCCTGGAATATCAATCTGCAATGGCAGCAACACGGTGATGATTATCAGATAGAGCTGTCGGGACCGTTTGGTGCGGGAAAAGTCCAATTGATTGGTGATGCCCACGGCGTTTTGTTGCGTGATTCAGATCAGAAAACCTTTTATGCCACCTCACCGGAAGAATTGTTATTGCAACAAACGGGCGTAGTGATGCCGGTGACAGGCCTGCGTTATTGGGTGTTGGGATTACCTGCACCGTATCGTGTTTCACAACCTGGTTTTGATCAACAAGGGCGCTTAGTAACGTTACAACAAGCCGATTGGCAAGTGGCCTTTCGGCGTTACACCCAGGTCAATGCGTTGCCGCTACCTGACAAATTATTTATCACCAAGCTCGATAAGAGTATCGATGTACGTCTGGTGGTTGATGCATGGCAGTTGGATGAGGGCCAAGTCAAGGAATTAGATTAAGGGGGAAGGGAACTATTCGGGGCCCTTAAAATACAAGGCAGATTAAATGGGTCATTAAGGAAGCCGCGAGCAAGCCTTTTGGACAATCATTTAAACTGGTAGTTGGCCGGGAATTGGCGAATATCCAAGGTTTTTTCATCACCTGGAAGAAAGACTTGGGTGGTCTGACGTATGAGGAAATCCAGCAAGCAGTGGGCCTGACCTTACCCAAACGCGGTGAGAAAGCGATTCGTACCAGCCAACTTATGGATGACGAGACAAAATACTACGTACTGGGCCATGAGAACCCTCATCACCCTAATCTAACCCAGGTAACCGTCACCTGTGCGAAGAATAATTACGATGTGTGCTGGGAAATCGACATTGCTTGTTTTGGCTTTGTGCATGACTGAGGCGCGGCAACTAAATCATGAATAGAGTTCTGTGGAAAGTTATATTGGTTGCATCCTGCCTCAGTTACGGCACTGGCAGCTACGCCGATCCGCCTTATGTGAGTTATGACAGACCGCTTAATCTTGCGGATTTTAATGCGCTGCGTCTTCAAGAGCTTTTGCCTGCGGATGCGATTGCGTATGTCAATGCGTTTGAATCATGCCAGCATTGGTCTGGTGAAGAAGCGTATAGTCATGAACGTGGTAAGGACATTCAGGAGGGCGCTGAAAGAGACTGTGCAGCAAGTGCAGCGCTTAAGAAAAAAATCTATCGCAAATACCCGCGTGGATCCGTTGTCAGGAAGCAGCTTGAGATAGTCATCAGCGCTGCTGAACGAAATGATGACAAGTTTTTATGGTATGACCCGGAAATGAAATCAGAGGCCCTGCGTGTGTATTATGAATCTACAGCGCAAGAATTGGTTAATACAACCGCCTTTATGTTAAACCCAGCTGAAGTCCGCGATCGGCGAAACCGCTTTCATCGTGATCCGTTCGACCTTGCCATCCGAATCGAGCCCGAACGTGACGTAAGCGGGCTCGATCGTCTTGTCGTCGAACCGCGTGACGAAGGTGTCATATTGCCAATGTTCGAGCCGCCCCTTCATGTGCGGGGTCGACTGGAAGTCAATCGACAGCGTGCCCTGCTCCGGACGGATGGCAATCGAACCGTACCACGGATCGGTAAAGTCGCCGGCGTAGCGAG
>JANNJI010000393.1:0-3786 GCA_031405795.1 Gammaproteobacteria bacterium | reverse complement strand
CTCCCTGGATTCGTACCTCCTGCCTCTCGGCAATTGCTCCTGCATTGCTCTACCTTCGCCCGTCCGTGGGCTCGCATGCAGTCGTTGGTCCCCCTTTTTCAAAGGGGGAAATGTCGTGGTCAACAGGTTCGTTACTATCGCCGTTCGGCGAATTGTTTGCAGGTAAGTTTGTATTCAAGGCTGACCTCTTGCCACAGGCCGCGATGTTTAGTGAACACCATTTCAGAACAGTTATTTAGGCAGGGTCACTCTGAATTCTGCACCCTGTTCCTGATTGACAACATCGACTTTGCCGTGCATCGCCAACACCAGCTGATTGACCAGGGCCAGACCAATACCGGTGCCGATGGTCTCGCGGGTCAACTCGTTTTCCGTGCGGTAAAACAAACGGAATATCTTCCGCATCTGATCCTTAGGGACCCCAGGTCCATAATCCCGAACGCTGAACTGTATGCTGCCATCGCGTAATTTCTGACAACGGATATCCACTTGCCGCGTGGTGGCCTTGCTGGAAAACTTCAACGCATTGTCGACCAGATTGATGATAACCTGGATAAAATAATCGGCATCCACCTGCAACTGACTGTCCCGGCAATTCTCCGGGCAATCGATAGTTAACACAAACCCCGCCCGTTCCACTTGCGAGGAAACCTTGGAGCGCACCGTATCCATGAGTTGTGCCACCGGATAGGTCTTTAATTCAATGTGCAGGTCATTACGCGTCATGCGTGCCAGTTGCAGGACATTATTGATCAGGCGGGTGAGCCGCTCGCTTTCCTCATAGATAAAATCGTAATAGATCTTGCGCTTTTCTTCACTAGCCCAGCCTTCGCGCAATATTTCCCCGTACATGCGAATGGAGGTCAACGGGGTTTTTAATTCATGGCTGACCGCCGAGACAAAATCCTGTTGTTGTTGCGCCAGGATAATCTGCCGCAGGCCAAGCCGGTACATCAGGAAAAACCCGCCGCATAACACAACCAACAAGATGATGGTCAGCCACGAGATGACTGCTCCACCCGGCCCCGCCGGAAGACTGCTGACACTGAAGATAAACTCCATGCGGCTCAGCGGCATCGACAAACGCGATTGATATAACAAGGTCCCTTGTAATTCTCCGGCGCTGGCTAAATACCGCTGCGCGTTTTTGTCACGCAGCACTGACAAGACATTGCCTTGATACGCGACCGCCAGACTGCTGGCCTGGGATAACGCCGTTTCATAAAAGGCGGTTTCGATCATGCCCTGAATAAAAACCGTTGGGTCAATTAATAATCCTTGAATATAACGTTGACCATCACGCCAGACCTTGCGATACAAAACAAAATGGCCGCTGTCGAGCACGCTGAATTCAAAGGCGTCGATCTCACTTTCAAACATGTTCACACGGCTGCCGCCTTTAACTGCGGCAGCCGGTTTGTCCGCAGGTAACTTACTCAATTTTTCAGGTAGTACATTGCTTTCTTTGCGCAGAACCGACTTACTCTTTTTGCTATCTGCCTTAAGCTCTGCCTGTGCTTGTTGTTGCTTTGAATATTTTTGTTGGTAACGATCCTCAATGTTCAAATCTTCAACGCGCCCCAGACTTTTAGGCAGCATTTTGCGTGAAGACGTCGCATCTTTTTCAGATGTCAGTTTATCAAACATGGCTTGGGATGCCACTTCTTGGCTTTCTTGAGGTTTGCTTGTTAGCTGCGAGCTTGGTAGCGACGCGGGTTGAGAGGTAGCAGTCAACTCGGCAACCACTGCTGCTCTTTTTTCTGCGTCATCACGCTTACTCCGCGCCACGTCTGGTTTGTGTAACAAATGATTTTCACTTAAGAGTTGATAAACCTGCTCGCGCATTTGCATACGTTGACCCAGTTCGGTCTTGGCTATGCCATAGGTCGCTGCCGTTGGATCGACGTCAGGTAATAGCGGCGTGGAAAAACGGCCTTGGGTGTCAATCTGAAAATAGCCGATGGTGCCGGGGATGGCGGATTTCACCGGATAACTGGACAAGGGTGAACGCTGGACTAATTTCGCCGCCGGGTCCCCGGCAACATTGAGAAAAGAATAATCGGTGAACGCCCGCGCACTCTCAAGCTCAATGAGTTCGCTGTAATGACGATCAATGCGTGTGACCAATTCCTCGGCCAACACCCGATGCTGATGAAAAGCCTCCCATTTGAGTTGGCTGTAGGCCTGTCTGATTAATACGCCAGTGGGAATCGCCAATGCCAGAAAAAATAAGATCAGTGCAACACGCAGATGTGTTTTATTCCAGCCTAACAACGCGTTGCGTTTCATTTGTCACCCGCTATCAATCGATAACCGGCACCGCGCACGGTTAAGAGATAACGTGGATTGGCCGGATCACTTTCCAGTTTACGGCGTAATTTGGCGATATGAATATCAACCGTGCGCGTTTCCAGGTCCAGGTTTTTGGCATAGCCCCACAATTTATTGAGCAATTCCTCACGAGGGACTGGCCGTTCACTATTGGTGTTGAGGTATTGCAGAATATCCATTTCACGCCGGGTAAACGTCAAGGACTCTGTACCGCGCTGTCCGGATAAATTACGCGTATCAATGCTAAAGTTTTCCCCAAGTTCAATAACATGCTGCGCCTCCACGCCGACGCGGGCGCGGCGCAACACTGCCTGTATTCGCAGCACCAACTGCGCCACCGAGAATGGCTTGGCGACATAATCGTCGGCGCCCAGTTGCAAACCGTGAATAATATCTTCATCGCTGGTCTTGGCGGTCAGCATGATGATCGGTTGTTCCCGATCCACCTCACGGATCCGATTGCAGATATCAAAGCCATTCATTCCCGGCAACATCACGTCCAGCAAGAGCAAGTCATACTTGCCGCTCAATGCCATCGTCAATCCCGTGCGACCGTCCACCGCCGCCTCGGCGTCAAAACCATGATAGATCAATACGTCAATCAAGCCGGTACGGATCGCCGCTTCGTCTTCGACAATGAGAATTTTTGGTTTACGTGACATATCGTTGCTAAGCCTAGCAGTTTCCATTGCGTGACACATGTAAATTTTAGGTAAATTTCCCCCCAGCGATTTTACCCGCTGCTGCCTACACCCACGCCCCGCGCCACCCTAGACTTAACCACACTGACAGACAAACCCACTTCACGAGGTAGACACCATGGCATTAATTAATCGTATCTCCCGGCTGTTCCGCGCCGATCTGCACGCGGTGCTGGATCGTATCGAAGAACCCGACGCACTGCTGAAACAAGCGGTGCGGGAAATGGAAGAAGATATTGGCAACAATGAACAACGACTGAAATTATTACAGCATGAACTGACGCAATTGACCGGCCGCCAGACCGATATCAGCCAATCCCTGACCCACGTTGATGACGAACTGGACATCTGTTTCGAATCCGATAAAGAGGAACTGGCACGCACCCTGATCAAACGCAAACTGGAGGCGCAACGTTTCCATAAATTTCTTGGCCGCAAACAGGAGTCCACCCAACGCGCCACTACCGACTTGCAACAACGCCTGGAGGAAAACCGTAAACGCCTCACCGCGATGAAGCAAAAACTCGAATTACTTACCCCGGATGACACCAAAGCTGGCATCGATGATCGTTGGCTCAATGTCGACATCACCGTCAGTGACGCCGAGGTGGAAGTGGCCTTGTTACGCGAAAAACAACAGAGGTTACCATCATGAAACAAGCCAGCTTCTTTGAAGGGATCGCGGTGGCGCTGATCGCCAGCATTGCTGGCAGCGCCGCCTTTGCCACCTTGACCAGCGTCTTCTCCGCCATGG
>JANNJI010000392.1:0-1537 GCA_031405795.1 Gammaproteobacteria bacterium | reverse complement strand
CTCGGTTCGTCATGCCCGTCCCCGATCAAGTCGGGGATAAACTCCGGCGGGCATCCAGTCGTCGCAGCGAGCGTTGCTTGAATTGCGCCGGGAAGACTGGGTCCCCGCCTTCGCGGGACGACAGCTCAACTCACGCCGCCTTCGGCAGCGCGTCCTTGGTCTTGGTGAAGGCCCAGTCGAGCCACTGCGTCAGCGCCTCGACGTCGCTGGCTTCGACGGTCGCGCCGCACCAGACGCGCAGCCCGGGCGGCGCATCGCGGTAGCCGTCGATGTCGTAGGCGACGCCTTCCTTCTCAAGCGCCGCCGCTCTTACCAAGCTTGAATTTCTGCCAACGTTGCACTTCCGCAAATGCAGCAATAGTCACCACATGTGCGCCGCGCAAGGTATAACGTAAAACGTCCGCCTCCTTCGTTGTGCGAAGTAGTTGCTTGCTTAATAGATGCTGAGCTAGCTCATTGAAAAAAGCACGCTGCAAGGCAATACCGCCCTCTGGACTAGTCGTCAGGCTGACGTCAATTAGCGGTTCGATACGCGCACGATGGTATTGCCAACGCTCGGTAACTGTGGCGAACAAGGGCGCCTCAATCTGCACACTTTGGGGCACTACTGGGCAGATAAACATGGAGTGCGTACCTGTCTCGATGTGCTTGCCGGTGTGCAGAAAATTGACGAAGTCGCATACACAGGTGACTTTTAGCCAGGCATCGCGATTGACGCGCAAGGAGGCGTAGGTCTTGGTTTCTGGTTGAAAATAAACCTCACTGAAGATTTCGACCGAAGTAGTTACCACTTTGGTATGAGTTCGGGTAACACACAAAAACTTAAAACCCAACCGCAGCAGGGTATCAGCGTCGGATTTTAAGAGTACGCGTTGGTCTTCCGGGATGAGTTCTTGCGCGATCAATTCTGGCCGTTCAAACACAAAGGGAGACATATAAACAGAGCGAAATACCAAGCCATATCGCAATAACTTCAGCGCCAGCCAAAAACCAATCACCGCCAAGGCAACGAGCCAATAAAAGCGATATTCGATAAGTAAATCCATTTCGCAGTCCTTAAGTCAATAAAGCACGGCACCAACCTGCCACGCTCTGCCTGCATACTATGTGAAATCTGCAAGCACCGGTCAAGCGACTGTTACAATTTATTTGTACCTATGCGATCAAATCCGGCGGCACATTCTGCTGAAAATAATAGTTTAAGAGGAAACAACGAGGCAGCGTGATCACTTAATCCAAATGGTCTTGGCATTGAGAAACTCGTGCATGCCGTGGTGGGATAATTCGCGGCCATATCCCGAACGTTTGATACCGCCAAAGGGCAGGCGTGGATCACTTTTGACGACACCGTTGACAAAGGTCGCGCCGGATTGCATGCGTCTTGCCAGGCGCTCGCCGCGATTGGTGTCGCGTGTCCAGACACTGCCGCCCAAACCGAATTCCAGTTCATTGGCAATGGCCAGGGCCTCTTCTTCATCACGTGCACGAATCACAATTGCCACCGGCCCAAATAACTCTTCACCATAAGCACGTACAC
>JANNJI010000391.1:0-2142 GCA_031405795.1 Gammaproteobacteria bacterium | reverse complement strand
TACTATCGAGACAATCAGGCGCAGTTAAGGACAAATGCGATTTACCTGTACCAGATGAATGATCTTCCCGTGAAATTGTAGATGTTTTTAAAGGAGAAATTATATGAAAGACAGTACTAAGAATCAGGTAGAAGGCACGCTTCACGTCGCAAAGGGTAAAATCAAGGAGACCGCAGGGAAACTACTCGATGATCCAGAGATGGAAATCGAAGGCACAGGTGAAAAAATCGCTGGCAAGCTTCAAGAAAAGATCGGCCAAGTCGAGAAGGTTGTCGGAAAGTAGAATCAAGAAGTGAAATGCAACGTCGTGTCCTTGGGGACACGACGGCATTTAATACCTGTATCGCAACAGTACAGCAGCTATATCAACACACCCCATCTATACAAATGTTTCTAATAGGAGAAATATTGTGATGAAAGTAAAATCAGCGCAAAAAAATTCCACCCCTGTATTAAGCCAGCCAATTTCCGCCGAGCAGCGTTGGGACATGATCGCAGAAGCGGCCTATCTTCGGGCGAATGAACGTGGCTTTAACGGCGGTGATCCGCTCAGTGATTGGCTGGCAGCAGAGAAACGTGTCGATGCCAACCTGGCCTAACAAAATCCCTGAACAGCGCAGCATAAATACCTTTCTCCGGTAAAAATCCGGTGGCGCTGATCAAGCAGAATCCAACGGATAGTATTAATTTTTTGCGCAGGGCCGCGCTGTTTGCCGTGGCCCCGCGAAGGCGTTGCATTGTTCTCGCCGATGGCAAAAGTGATTATCAAAAGCAACGGTAAAGGACGGCTAAAGCGTTTTAAGGAAAGCGTATTGATATGAAACCCACTAACCGGCGCATCCTGACGATCAATGGTGGCTCATCAAGCATCAAGTTCGCGCTATTCGAAGTCAGTGGCTCGCTGCAACGAATGCTGGAAGGTGTAATTGAGCGGATTGGATTGCCGCAGGCCATTTTGCGGGTGAAGGGCTTAAACCCGGCGGACAATGTCTCACGGTCTGTGACAGCGCCGGATCACGTGGCAGCGGTAGACGTACTGATGAATTGGGTTGAGGAACGTAGCGGACGTGACGCATTGAGCGCGGTGGGACATCGCGTGGTGCATGGCGGGCCGAAGTACAGCCAGCCGCAGCGAATCAGTGCTGAAACGATTGAAGAACTACACAACCTAAGCCCACTCGATCCGGAGCATCTACCGGCGGAAATTCTGTTGGCAGAGGCGTTTCAACACTGCTGTCCCAACCTGCCTCAAGTGGCCTGTTTCGACACCGCGTTTCATCATAACCTGCCGCGCGTAGCGCAACTGTTGCCGATCCCGCGCCGCTTTGCGGCACAGGGGGTGCGTCGCTATGGGTTTCACGGTTTGTCGTATGCCTTTCTAATGCAAGAGCTGGCCCGCGTGGCTGGATCGCAAGTGGCGCAAGGTCGAATTATTCTCGCCCATCTCGGCAATGGCGCAAGCCTGGCGGCGGTGCGTGACGGCAAGCCCATCGACACGAGCATGGGATTCACCCCATCTGCCGGGGTGCCGATGAGTACTCGCTCCGGTGATCTCGATCCCGGACTGATGTGGTATCTGGCGCGCACCGAAAATATGAGCGCACAACAATTCAATAAAATGGTCAATCGCCAGTCCGGGCTGCTCGGCGTATCGGAGACAAGTTCTGACATGCGTGACTTGCTCGACCATGAAACTCAGGACGTGCGCGCGGCCGAAGCCATCGCGCTGTTTTGCTACCAGATAAAGAAATGGATTGGCGCCTACGCGGCAGCGTTGGGTGGATTGGACACACTGGTGTTTGCCGGTGGCATCGGCGAAAACGCAGCCGTGATCCGCGCTCGGATCTGCGAGGACATGGCGTTTCTTGGTATCAAACTCGAAGAAAAACTTAACCGGGTAAATGCAGGCGTGATTTCTGTTTCTCTCAGTCGGGTAACGGTTCGCGTCATCCGCACCGACGAAGAACAGATGATCGCGAGCATGGTCTGCCGCGTTATGGGTTATACATTAACAAAGGAACATGATCATGAAAAAGATGCACACGAGTAAACCGGCGGTTACAACTATCACCTATTTTTCCGACGTGCTCTGCGTATGGGCCTACGCGGCGCAAATCAAACTGGATGAAATGCGGCAACAGT
>JANNJI010000390.1:0-1677 GCA_031405795.1 Gammaproteobacteria bacterium | reverse complement strand
TAGCGACTTTGCATAATGAATGCCTTCTTGCCAACGCAGCGAAAGTTTTGGCCAATTGCCGCTGGTGTTCGTTGTCATGGCAATACATACATAACAATTCCCAATTGCTGCCATCGGTTGGATTGTTGCTGTGATTGTGATCACGGTGATGCACGGTCAACTCATGCAGATTCACGCGGGTAAATTCGCGGGCGCAGCGACCGCAAATGTGCGGATACATCTTCAACGCCTGTTCACGATAGCCTTGATCGCGCAGATCGCTGGCGCGCCTTGCGTCGATCACTATCTGATTCAACTTGTCGTTATCCGGTTTCGCCATACTGACCTCCACACTGCTGATTACGTTATCTTGACTCTGCCATTTTCACTATTAATGACACTCTGTCGATATAAGTGAAGTTGTGTGCGATTATAATACACATCAACGTAGTCGAACACAGGTGATTTTTCTATAGGCCTAGCTGTTAACTACTCACTTTGTAAGGTTGTCATCGACGAGCATTGGTGTATGCGCGATACGGCTAATAACCAGCTCACTGAGTTGCTGCACCACGTTCTGTCGGCTGGGGCGCACGTGTTCGCCTTCGAGCCAGATGATCTCGCGAGGCTCACTCATGGCCGCGTGTAGCACGGCCACGCTACGCGGCGGAAACGCCACATCCCCGCGTGAATTGATGGCCACCACTGGCCGCGGCGCAATACGCCCGACCCAATGCTCCGGTGCGAGATGATGGACATTACCCAGCAACGCAATCAATCCCGCCACCTTGTCACGCCACCACGGTGAGGCAATGTCTTTTTTCAAGCGATCATCAAACACAGCGTGAGGATCACCCGCCCCCTGCACCAACCATACGCGGGTGAAACGTGTATCAATGGCACCGGGTATTGCCACAAAAAGCGCACCGAGACTAACACCGACCAGCTCCACTTGCGTCGCATCCACATTCGGTTGAGTCAGCAGATAATCAAGCGTCAGTAGTACAGCAGGCGTAATATCCAGCAGTGCCTGTTGCATCGGCGGAATGTTCAGCAATAAATCCACGCCATCCATATGCCGGTCGCCATCATAAGGATAAGACAAGGAAGCCACGATCACCGGATAGGATTCAGTTAACAATTCTGCCGCATGACGTCCGGTGCCATAGCCTCCGAGCAGGACGAGTAATGGCAAGGGACCGCTTACCTGTTGCGGACGACGCACAGTAATCTCAACCACCAGACCACTGCTCGACGTCAGGGTGAGTTCTTCGTAGTGCTCGGTGCCTTGTTGCCATTGACGTGTCGGTTTGCTGGTGCGAAGTTCGCCTTTGCGTAACCAGAAGCCGGGTTCGGGATCCCGGATGACGGGGTAGAGATAGATACCGATGATAACAACGGGCGGCAACAAGACAATAATGACAGTCCATTTTAAAAAGCGGCGTAGTTTCATAGGGTAAATATACGTCATTTACGATACTCGGAACGAGTTATATCGTACTATTTCACACCAGCCCGTATTTTTCAGGAGAGGTGTGTGGCTGATTCCCCAGCTTGCCGTCTCGTTTTTCAAAGGAGGATTTAATTGCCTCCTGTCTTAACCTCGAACCGGATTCATATTCAGATCATTATTTTTCCCCATTTTGATTTTTTTGACCATACTTATTATTTAAAAGTGCTAACATACATAACACAAAC
>JANNJI010000389.1:0-9189 GCA_031405795.1 Gammaproteobacteria bacterium | reverse complement strand
GGTGCATGTACTCGGCGTCTTTGCGTCCGGGGGTGCGCGGTAGTTTCACCACCAGCGGATCACTATCCCGCTCGATCAATCCGCGAAGTGCATCCATGACAGCAAGGTTGTCGGCAAAGGTATGCAGGCGTCCGCTGTGCGCCTTTAATTCCCCCGGCGTCTGTGGACCGCGCAGCAACAGCAGGCAGACGATGGCGAACTGAGCGGGATCAAACTTAAATTCGCCGAGGGGTTCGTTGCAGAAGCGATGTGAGTATTTTTCCACGCCGTTCTTGAAATTCTCGTCGATACGCACGAGATGTTTGGCATGCAGGTCGCGGGCGGTACGTTGCACGACGCCCTGTACCAGCGACATGACGGGATGGCGGCTGGACTTCTGATTACAGGCGTTGGTCAGTGCATTCAGTGTCAATGGATACAGCTCCGGTGTGACGACGGATTTCTCCATCAGGCAGCCGATGACGCGGGCTTCGTTGGCGGTTAAATTGGGTAGCACGTTTGAATCCTCATTGACGTCTTGGCTGTGTGGCCGTGCAATAAATACGCGGCCTCTCACAAACCGTTGTTAGGCGAGGAAATAGTCTAAAGTATTTCCAATTCATTGACATTAATTTAGATAGTTACTTTGTGGTTTTTGTTGGTACTTTACCCTATTGTGATTTCGTCGTTCTGGCACTTCCATTCATGCCCATGGTATATTGAGCCTCGAAAGTCATTTATGTAAGGAGAAAATTACATGCGATTTACCCACTATTTATTTATCATACTTTCCCTTGTTATCACGAGTTCCGCTCTCGCAGAGGAATTACCTGATGATACGAATATTAACGAACAAGTTCAGGCCTTTTTCAAACAGTTTGAAGAGAGCGAAGCCGCTAAAACAATGACGAAAGAAGATTGGGCTGCCTTTGAAAAAGATAAGGCAGAACTGGCCGCAAAAATGCCGGATCCCGGTTTGCATGTGGGTGATAAAGCGCCGGACTTTAAACTGAAAAATGCGTTTGGCAAGGACGTAAGTTTGTCATCGATGACAAAAAAAGGCCCCGTCATCCTGGTATTTTATCGCGGGGGCTGGTGTGGAATCTGTAATATTCAATTGCACTCACTAAATGCCAGTTTGCCGACGTTTAAAAAATACGGTGCGCAATTAGTGGCGGTGACCCCTCAAAAACCAGACCGTTCGCAAGAGCAAATTAAAAAAGATGGTTATCCGTTTGAGATTTTGAGTGATTTAAACTATTCAGTAATCAAAAAGTATAAATTATATTTTGACTTGCCCGAATACATGATCGCCTTAGAGAAGAATAAATTCGGTCTTGATTTGGCCGATCACAATGGTAAAGGGCGTTATGGCTTGCCTGTGCCTGCGACCTATATCATCGATAAAAAAGGAATCATTCGTGCGGCGTATGCAAACACGGATTACACGAAACGTATGGAACCGAAAGATATATTGGCAGCGCTGAAAAAATTGTAAATTACAAAATAAACTGGGTCAACTAAACTGGGTCAGAGAGCAATTAACTAGCACTTCACTCCTCTCGGTATGGTAGTACTATTGCAAACGAAAAAGTGCAGTGCGGTTTATTGATTAAGTGTTGTTCTACGGTAAAGGAAATTGAACTTGGAAAACGAAAACACAGCGGGAAATAAGCGCCGCGGCATCATGCGGCTGATGAAGATTTTGCTTGCAACAGCAGTGATCTGCCTTGGCTTGGTTGCAATTATTCTTTTGGAAAAATGGATAGGGCTGCTGCTGGTTGTGTATGGCGCAAAGGTACTATGGGATCTGTTTGGGTAATAGAAAAAAGGTAATAGTCACCTTTTATCGTATAAACAATAGGTCTGAATCAGTCCTGCACAAAACCAAAACAATCAATGGTGAACCTCCAACAGTTATCATAATTGTCCTTCGCGCATGCCATCGTTACCTGGGGAAGATCAGGGTGTTGGGCATTCTTATTGCCCGGTACAGAGTGCCTTGTCCAGTTTGCTTCTTGGTGAGCGCGAATCTCCTTCGCACCACGTTTAGGCATGGTCAGGCCCGCCAACTGTTGGATTTCTTCGTAACTCAGTCCATCACGAAGGTTTGACCAGGAAACATTGATATCGTGTATGGCGTTCGTTTTCGGGTTGGTACGGATAACGACGTCGGTATGATCGGTTCTTCGCATTTTTTGCGTCATTCGCGACACGTAGGACGCAGAAACCGACATCGGTGTCACTTGTACGGTAATTATATGACCGGCGCCGTGCGCACCGCAGGTTTCCACTCCGGCCGTTGAACCAGCTTCCGCCGCGTATTACGCGTCCTTTTTCCTCACCCAAGTAAATGGGATTATCAGGGGTATGATAACGGTAGGCATTTTTACGAAAGGCGTCCACGGTAAACTTGTTTACGTTTCCGCTCATGTCGTAAAGGCCTAACCCATTGGGCGCCTTGGTGCCCACACGCTGCGGCATCTTGCCGCTATTTGTGTCCCAGCCTAAATCTTCGTATTTGTGTTGATTGCTACCGGCGTACAACTCTTGTTTACCTCCACTGCGGCAGGCGTATTCCCACTCGGCCTCGGTGGGCAAACGAAAGGTCTGGCCGCTGGTTTTGGATAACCACAAATGCCACGGCGTCTTGCCAGAACACGCCAATAATTGGGTTATTCGGTGCTTCGACCGCGGGTTCCAGCTTACGGTACTGGTCATTCTTGCCAGTCTGTAAATTGTCCTCGCCACCGGGTGCGAGCCATGCGGGAAAATGACTGTTGGTCGCGGTGACGAAACGCAGGTACTGCACCACGGTCACTTCGTATTTTCCCAACCAAAAGTCATCGACACATGCCTCGTGCACCAATAAACCGGGTCAGAGAGTAATTAACTCTGATATTAGAAATAATTGTTCTTTGACCTGGGTTTTCCGAGTGTTCTGGCCCCTTGAATCCGCTGTTGTATTTTAGCATCGCTTTTTTTGAATTGGGTTGATTTTTAGAAGCTTCTTCTTTGCAGACCCCTGAATCTGTTGCGTTTCAACTGCTTTTATTATGCAATGGTCTAGATTGATTCCGAAATAAACTTCATAGTGCTTATTATCTTCCGGGATAAAAGTAATTGTTTTTGTGCATGATTCTGGTATTTTGCTTTTTGTTTCTTCAATACGATAAAGGTAGCCGCCGCTTGTTAAAAGCTCTGTTTTCTCTCCTGAAAACCAATAATAGTTATATTCTAACGTTATTTCACTATTAGCAGGTATGTTAATTTCGTGCTTGGATTTGTCTGCGGGATTTTTTTGCTCAATAAAAATCTGATTTATCAGGAATGATTTACAGTTGCTTGTAATGTATAACTTGGGGATTTCCGGTGAAAGATTGGAAAAAGACACAGTAGCCAGAGCGCCTTGTTCTGGAGGGGAATAGTATCTTGTTGCGCAAGACGAAAGTGTAGTGCACGCAAGGATCAGCGACAAATTGAAGAATGTATTAGTCATACATTATTATTCCATCAAGTTAAATTCAGCAGGCAAAAACGGTATCATGTTTTTTGAACAGCTGGAGCGCATGATATGCTTTTTTGACCTCAATGCTTCAATGCAATGCGACCCTGTCAATGCTAGGATATCGTAAATAATTAACTTCGCTGAGGCAAGCAATATGATTAATCAAACCGCGCCGTCGGCGTAACTGCCAGTGCCGTAACCAAGGTAGGATGCAACAAATATAACTCTCCACAAAACTCTATTTATGATTTAGCCGCCCTGCATCAGTCATGCACAAAGCCGAAACAAGTAATATCAATCGCCTAACATCCATGCGTAATTGTCCTTTGCACGCGCCGCCTCTCCAACGGATAACCAGCCTGCATGGTTACCACCACTTTCTTAATTTTCAATGTATCTGCCTACTCAATATAGTGAGCGGTTGCAGGGCGCCGCTGGAAATTTATTTTTTCGTCATCCCCGCGAAAGCGGGGATCCATATTCGCGGGAATGACAGATTTCTGGAAGTGCCCTATAGTATGGTGTAGTGACTAATTTGTTGGACCCATACCTTACGTTTACGGCCAACATGCTTTACAATTATCAGTAATTCTCTTTACGTTTATTTTTCCTATGATTCCAAAACTCTGCCGCGCCATTCTCGCCACCATCGCCCAGGATGGCCGTAATGTTGCCGCACCGGAGGATACATCTTTGCCAAGACAATTGTGCCAGTGCGGCTGGCGCAGCATGAGGGCGAGAAATTGGTGTCACGCTCACAAGCGAAACGGCTGACAATGCGTTTTGAACGCTTTCAAACCGTGGTGCTGGATTTCACCGGGGTAGAAGAGATTGGCCAGACTTTTGCTGATGAGGTGTTCCGTGTGTTCCAGCAGGCGCATCCCGCAACCGCCCTAGTACCAATACACATGACGCATGCGGTAGAAAAAATGTTTAAGCGGGTGAGATGACAGACGGGGACGTGCGGATATTAACGTGATTAGAGCAATGCGGTTTGTTTAGCTGTTGAAAAACGCGCTGAGGGGCGCATCGCGGCGTTGGAAACGAACTCAAACCGCTCCCGGCATCGATGCCTCCTGCGGAATACCGTCCGTCCTGGACATAAATGCTCATTTACTCCGCGTAAACTCGGCAATTGCTCCTGCATTGCTCTACCTTCGCGCATCTATGCGCTCGTTCGTCCGTTTCCGCCTTGCGCTGCATCTCCTGATCACGTTTTTCAACAGGCTGTTAGGTAAGTGCAGACAGCAGAATATTTCCCGCTGAATTTGGGCAT
Organism: Gammaproteobacteria bacterium; assembly: GCA_031405795.1. GTDB lineage: Bacteria > Pseudomonadota > Gammaproteobacteria > UBA6429 > Thiohalophilaceae > JACQBC01. The sequence goes on along the minus strand of JANNJI010000389.1, from coordinate 4,426 downwards.
TTACAAGATGACGTCCATGAGTTTCGTGACGGAATCTCCCGTTTGACCTGGATCAACTAAACGAATAATTGCGCGGTGTTCGCCGTACAAAGGGATTAGACTGTCCGACATACCCTGCATTAACGGGGAATCGCACACATCCAAACTCAGGAGAAAGATTATGAAATATCAGAACGTCATTGTTACTGCGGGGCTGATCGCCATGTTCAGCACAGCCACTGTCTATGCAGTGGATGCCCACCACCCGGACGCCAAAGGTGGTACTCCCGCTAAAACCGCACCCGACGCAAAAGCAGGTAGCGGTATGCCGATAGGCGATATGCACGGGCATATGAAAGAAGTGCAGGAACAGATGGTGAAGGTCATGCAGGCCAAGGATGATAAAGAGCGTGAGCAGCTGATGCAGGAACACATGAAGATGATGCAGGAGCACATGAAGATGATGGGGCCGGGGATGATGGTTGGTGATAAAGCGGCGGGCAAGAGTGATATGCCGATGGATAAGCGCCTGCAAACGATGGAACAACGCCTGGATTCGATGCAACAAATGATGGATCAGATGCTCAAGCATCAACAGCAGGTGTCGAAATTCAGAAAACCCGGTCGTCCGTGATTCGGTGAAGGCTGCGCCAGTTGAACGGTCTGTCCTCTGCGTCAGTATTCTATTGATGAGGATAGATCAGCGGCGGCGAGCCTGAAGTAGGGTGGTTGGTTCCAATAGAGGTTAATTAGTGGCGCTGAAAGCCATGCAGCAGAACTATCCGCGAATTGGTGTGGTGCTAAGTTCCGGCGGTGTGCGCGGTGTGTACGCGCACACTGGCTTTATGCTGGCGCTGGAGCGGCTCGGTATTCCAATCACCGCCGCTGCCGGTTGTAGCGCCGGGGCAGTGGTGGGCGGTATTGCGGCCAGCGGTACTGATTTGCATGCTTGGTCTGACGCATTGGCACTTGTGGATCGTCGCCATTTTTGGACACCCGATCCGTGGCCGGTGTTGCTGTGGCAACTCGTGGTGAACAAAGGCCGTGGTTACTCCGGACTGTCCGGTACCCAGACAGCGATGGATTTTTTCCGTCGCCAGTTGGCGGTGCAGACCTTCGAGGAGTGTCGTTACCCGTTTCATGCCTTGGCCATAAGCCTGCGGCAAGGACGCAAGGTGATGTTCTCCAGCGGCGAGCTTGCGCCATGCATGGCGGCGAGCGCGGCGGTGCCGATCTTGTATCGGCCAGTGGCGATTGATGGCGACTGGTACTGCGATGGGGCGTTGGTGGACCTCGCGCCGATGGATGCCATCTGTTGTCGGCACGGTCTGGATGTTTTGCTCATTCATCATGTCGCGACACGCCAGACAGACGTCGGGCGCCTGCTGCACAATCGCTGGTCAATGTTTAGAATATTGGAGCGATTGTTGTTCCGCCATCGGCCTTGGTATCTGTCCGAGGAACGACTGACGTTTCGCCGCTGCCCGTGTCAGTGCGGGGCGGCGGTGGTGGTGATCGAGCCGCAATTGCCGGAGCTGTCGTGGCCGATGACCGCAGGGGGTCCGGTAACACAAGCAGCGGCCGAGGCGCAAACGATCGAATTGTTGCGGCCCTATCTGGAACCGCTGTTGAGTGACCCGCGCCATCTTCCCACCGGCACGAATACCGCAAACATCGGGGCAGCTAACGCTGAAGGCAGTGCATGCGAACATTAATACTTTTCTGGTGAGCGAGTTACTTCTCTAATAAAACACAAGGCACCATGAGTTCATTTCTACATTTTTCCAATCAGGGTGTAATGGCAGGGTCAGTTGTCGGCGGTATGAAATATAAATCAAATGACTTTCCGACTCGCATGACGGGTTGATACTGCTCAAGCCATGCATAGTCTTGGCGTTGTTTTGCTATTTGTTTTGCATAAAGACTTACCGCGACCCAGCCGTGCGTCGGTTTTCCGGGTTGCAGATTGCGCCAGGCAGCGGGAAAATGTTCTTCGGTCAAATCCGCCGTGCCGCGATATAACACACTCACCTCTTTTACCTGACGCCGCGCCAATTCCAACGACAGACGCCGTACGTCTTGCCCCCAATCCAGATCAGAATCCACCACAATCCGTTCCGGCGTTGTCCCGGCCAGTTCATTAAAATAGGCCAGGTGATCCGGATGCGCACGTAGCAAACTGCTGGCTTGCCAACACAGAATAATCATTACCATTCCACGCGCAAGGGGGGAAGGCCAGCGTTGCCAGCACGTTGTGACGGTCACCGCGGCGAGGATCGCCAACAACGGGAATAACACTAAGACATGCCGCACGCCGATATTGATATTACTGTAGGCGCTGCTAAATAATAAAATCGCCAACACCGCGATGGCAGGTGCGGCGATAACCCAGTTACGATCACGCCAACCCTGTCTCAGCGTCCAGCCCATGCCGATCAAACCCAACACCAGCAATGGCAACGGCGTCTTCACACCCATGACGACCAAATAAAAATTCCACCAGCCATCGAGCGACACTTCACCAAAAAGATAAGAGGCGTGTCCGCTGCTGTTGTGTTCATTCAGCTCAATTAAGCTATTAATGAATCGATGCACCCCCACAGGGAGGTGCAGCGGATATTGTGCAGGCCACGCTTCCCAGCGCAAGCCATAACACGTGATAAGCGCAACAAACGCCAATAGTAGTGCAACGCTGCCATGTTGTGCGTACCGTGCAATACGCAGAGTGGGTTGCGACACGGGCGATGTGCGGGACGGAGTCCATTGCGCGGCGATGAGCCAGACAATGATGGTACAACCGATAAAGGGTACCGCGGATAATTTGGTGGCGACGGCCAGCCCCGCGACAATACCAAACAGGCTGGCACGTTTTACTGTGGGTTGTTCATGCCAACGCAGGAACAAATACAAGGCGAGTATTGTCATGGCGCTTACCGGCATATCCAGCGCACCCACTGCCGCATGCCCAATTAAAGTTGGCGTCGTTGCGACAAACAACGTCGCCACTGTTGCTACGCTGATCCCGAAGTAACGCTGCGCCCACAACCAGGTTGCGATCATTAACAGCACCAGAAACGGCAACATGCCTGCGCGTGCCAGCGATAGGTAGATATCATATTTACCGTCGCTATAAAGAATGTCGCGCCCTTCCTGATCGCCACTTGGACCCGAGCGGCCATGAGATCGGGCCCCGGCAAGATAAGGCCCGATCGCCATCGCCAGTCGTGCAAGTGGCGGGTGCTGTGCGTCGTACGGATACTGGCCTTTATCGATCAGCGCGATGCCCGCGGCAAGATGTTCTGGTTCATCCCAGGTAGCACTTAACACAGAATAAGTAGACACGGCGAGGCCGCACGTTAACACAATAAAAAATATCAGCACGATATAGTGTAAAACCGGAGATGACATGCTATTTGGTTTGGACGTATGAACTGGGTTGGCGGGTGGGTGTTGCATTTACAGGATGCTCCCAAAGCAAGGCGTTATTCTTAGGTGTATACAATAATATAAGCAACAACTGCTTTCTGTCACACATTATTCCTGTGGCCAAAATAACTTGACGTGAAGTCGCATAGTTAATTTGGCCACCTACCCGGTTATAAGGTATAGAATATCACTTCTTGTCAGGTGATTAAATTAACTACGCCACTTCACTGCGAGCCGCAACACTATTCGTAGGAGACAAGGCATGGCAACCGATCCGGTGTGCAAGATGGTGGTGGACGAAAAGAGGGCGGCGGCAACGTCTACGCATCAAGGCGTGCAATATTATTTTTGTTCCAGTCACTGCCAACAGGAATTTATCGCTCATCCGCAGCAATATATTGGCAACAAAGTGGCGGATGGGCATGCTGAGCAACAACCTCATACACAACATCCGTCCCCGCCACTGAAAATGGTCACAGCAAAATCAGCGAACGACCTGACCAAAACCGGCATCTATACCTGCCCGATGCATCCCGAGATCAAGCAACAGGGGCCAGGCACGTGCCCGAAGTGCGGCATGTCGCTGGAGCCGATGGATCTGTCTGCACCTGCTGTAAAAACCGAATACACCTGTCCCATGCATCCGGAGGTAGCGCAGGATCATCCAGGTAATTGTCCCAAATGCGGCATGACGTTGGAGCCACGCAGCGTGGCGACGGTGGAGGATGATACTGAGCTGCGCGATATGAGTCGTCGTTTTTGGCTGAGTGTGGTGTTGGCGATACCGGTTTTTGTCAGTGCCATGGGTGCAGAGATGTGGCCGCAGTTTGTTGCAGACATCGTCCAACCGAAAATGCGGCAATGGCTGGAACTGCTGCTGGCGACTCCCGTGGTGCTGTGGGGCGGTTGGCCTTTCTTCGTGCGCGGCTGGCAGTCGTTGGTCACGCGCAATCTCAACATGTTTACCCTCATCGCGCTTGGAGTAGGGGTAGCCTGGGGCTATAGCATGGTGGCCGTGTTG
>JANNJI010000388.1:0-2218 GCA_031405795.1 Gammaproteobacteria bacterium | reverse complement strand
TCAACCGATTGCCGCAGCAGCATGCAAAGCGCATGCCACTTTTCGTTGAGCTTGGCCGCGATGGCCTCGGCCTCGATGCCCTCGATCAGGCCGGCGGTCAGGATGCAGTGGTTCAGCGACGGGTCTTGGCCGGCACAAACCTCGATGGCCTGGGCGAAAAATAGCTGCACCGCTTGCCGGCCGTCGGCCGCCTCGACCATTGCCGCATGCAGGGCCGCGTCGCGGTGGCTGGCGCACTCGATCGACTGCAGGTAAGCCGCCTCTTTGTTACCGAGTGCGTTGTAAAGGCTTTGCTTGCCCAGGCCGCAAGCGTCGGCGCTGCCTTACCCTGTTTCACGGAACGAGACGCCGCCCTGCATCCGCGGGGCGGTTATTTTCAAGCATCACCGGCATCTGCTTATGCCGGTTTGGAATACTAAGGAAGGAGACAGCAATGATGAACCACCCTCACACTACACCGCCTTTGTTGTACACGCGCACGAGTCGTCAACGCCCAACCGGGAATGTTGCACGACAGATCGGCGCTTTGTTCGTCATGATCGGCATCACTGCCCTGTTGTTGTGGTTTATTGAGTAGCATCGTGCTGATTTGACAATTTTACGTATCGGGCACTGCTAAAAAACTGTCCATGCACGCATTCCGTATCTGATATGTCACTGGGCATTCGTTACCATCACCGTCGTTCAACCAGGGATTTTTTAACTACCAGGAGATCTACTATGAAAATGTTTACCACCTTCGCACTACTGGCCGGGCTTGTTGCCGCCCCCGCGCTGTATGCTGACTGCCCCGTCAGCCTGCCACATGACAAGATCATTGATTGTATCGTCAAAGAAAATGCGACCGGCATCCGGGAAAAAGAGCTTTTCGACGATAAGACCATCAGCAAACAGGGTGAGTCACAGAGCAATCCCCCGTCCAACCCAGTAGTTGACTTGCAGGCTCAGAAATAATTTTATTTTTCATCACTCTCCTCAAGTGAGAATTTGTGCTGGTCATTCCCCTGGCCAGCTTTTTTTACCGGTGCTTTGTTCGCTCCATCACATAAAAACTTTGTAAACACCCGGATTGGAAATTTTTTTAATTATTTTTTGCGAGCAACATTGTGACATTCCAGACACATTGTGTGTCCGGATTGTGTCTTACTCTGCCCTTGCGCTAATTTTGCCACCCTTATTTTCAGTTACTCCGCAAATAAAAACATTTTTACACTCTGTCTGTACGAAACCTCTGCAATTTAAGCCGATATCATCCGTAAAAGCATTCATGAATGTTCGTTACCGCACCAACAAACAATTATGTACACACGTCACAATACTCACCTTACAAATAATAATTTCGCTTGGTATAACCTTAGATAAATTAATATTTAGAAAGATATACTGGATCATGATCCACAACATAACTATAATGCGCCACCGATGAGGTTTGCAGTTAGCGTTGTAGCGGTGCTTCCACCTGATCACGGATGAACCATAGACTTGCCGCAACTCTAGAAGTATTGTTTTTATTTACTCAACAACCATTGCACATAAATGATTATGTGTTTTTTAATATACAGGAGTTTTTTATGAAAAATTTTGCCCCGTTTATTTTTGCCGCCGGACTGTTTGCATCACCTTCGTTGTATGCCGCCTGTTCTGTCAGTCTTTCGCATGAACAGATCATGGACTGCATCGTTAAACAGAACGAGGACTGCACCCAGGCGACAGAATCCATACAATCCCGGACAATCAGCAAAACTGAGAAGACTGCTGCCGATACCCAGGCCGCTGGTCAGATTGCCTTAAAGCCGGCAACCGCTTTATCCTCGCGTTAATCTTCAGGTGATACAGGGCTGGTCAGCGTAGCTGACCAGCTGTTTTTTAGAATAAACTGAAGAACCCTTTTTTCTCTGAGATAGTCGCTGCCATCGCTACTTTCCCAACACCTCAAACCGCCGCACCAGGCGATTGCCGTGATCATCCACCAGCGTCAACACATGTTCACCCGGCATAATGTCGATCGCTTGTTGGTGATAGACCTGGGTTTTGCTCAGGTAACGATTATCCAAATGCCAGTAAATAACGGCATTTGTGCGCGCATGCACGGCTTCGAAGACGCTGCGGCTTTTTTTCTCGGCCAAATCAATGGGAATGTAGATACGAGTGTTGGGTAACGGGTAAAGCAGATCCATCGGCCCTTGTGTCCCTGCTGCGGCGATGTGTGTTCGACAAT
>JANNJI010000387.1:0-5846 GCA_031405795.1 Gammaproteobacteria bacterium | reverse complement strand
GAGTTGCAACTCTGGGCCGTGTAACCCGTGATTTGGTGTGTTAAACCGGTATGTACATGTCGCGTAACTCATAATATCCCAGCAGTCGTTGTACGGTGTATCCGTGCCGAATTCCCAAACATGGTTTGCCGAAAGATCTTTGGCCATAACGAAAGAGTGATCAAGGCCATAAACATGCAGCATTTCATGCGCATAGAATGACACTGGTTCATTTTGATTCGCAACAATTGCCTGCCCTGCGGCACCGGCGTCGACAGGAACATTTACGATGGCGATAAAACCGGCGTAGTGATCGGGGTTAATGATTTTACCAGAGACCAGAAGTGCCGCCGCGCCTGCTGATTTGCAATCCTGGGCGGTTTGCACTCGATTTGGGTTTGTTGAATTGTTACGAACGTTCGGGGCAATGGTTGCTGTGCTAACGCCCATCTTGAACCAGCCGTAGACCTCGGTCCCGGAGACATCGACCTTGGAATTGGTTGCCTTCAGTAAATAATCAAAGATCAAATTGCGCTGATTTCTGTCGAAGAGCTCCTTGTAATAATCCACCGTATGCGGTTCCAGTGTTGCGTCCGATGCCTGACAAAGAAAGACCAGCCAGGAACCTGCGGATGGGCGGGGAATGCTTTGCGTTGGGCAACTTGCACCCAAGGTAGATAACAACAAAATCGGCAAAAAAGACAGCAGCGCCGTACGAGAGGTGCGCAGTTTTGAGAATGTCGTGATTGTACGCAAGACTCCGCTGTTGACACGCGTGTTTTGAGTTGTCATTTCTGCTTCCTTATTAGGTCAGTGTTCGATAGGTTAGCTATGAATTGGATAAGTTTTCTTGTAACCATACACCATAAGCATGGCACAAACGTACATTACCTTTGTGAAATATTTACCGGTGCTTATTTAGTCAGGCAAACCCCGGACACAGCATAACGGTTCCGGATTTCTGTCCACCTTGTTTAATAACGCACTGAAGGCTGCGAGTGAATAAATTCAGCGTGTTGCAGAAAGAGGTAATAAGTCACAGACCAGAGGGTACTATTTTATATTTTTTGGTTGCCGTTGCCTGTTTAATCTTTCCGGACCCGGCAATTTAAATTTAGCAATGTGGGGGATTGTGAATAGTGGGGCACGCAACAACACCTGTGCCCTTACCAATTCATAAAGTACACTGTAAGAAACCAACAAAGGAGGTTGAATATGCGGTATCTCAACACACTTGCTGTTAGCGCCCTATTGATGCTGGGTTCGTCGGCTGCCAGGGCAGTTCATTGGGATCTCATGTATCGTTTTTGCCCGGAAGAACTCGTGCAAGTTCCTCGCTTCATCGAAGACATTCCCATTCCTGTGGGTTGTGAAGTGGTGGATTGTTGCCCCGGCTGTCCAGGACCAGGAATTCTGGAATGGCGGATCAATATCGATAAAACAATGTTACAAGGTGCAATGCTACGCTTTGAGGGTCTGACGCAACAGAATCTGGCGCAGTTAAAAATAAAAGGCAATGCAAAGCTGACCGAAAAAGGCGACATCATACTTGGCACCGGCGAGATCAGCATTTCAGGATTACCGGTAGAGGTTGATGGCCGGGTACCCGTCGGGTTTATCAATCCCCAGATCGTGAACAGTCTCGATGCGGATACACAACAAGCCAGCCAGGATAAAGCGGCGGCGGGTGGTCGTAATGAAGCGGATATTTCCGGCGCCATCCAGGTTGTGCAGTATCTTGGACATTTCCCGGTAAATTCATTCCGTTCCCGGTTTGCGGCAATCCCGTGCCGTGGCAGACCAACTCTCCCGCAGGACAGGCTGGTGCTTAACAGTAACACCAGTGCCGACAGTGCTATTGCCATGCTGGATCATCGTACCGGCGGATGTAACAACGACCAAATCACGCGTACTGCAGGTACAGCGAATATGGGTAACATTCTTTCCAAGGGCGCTTGTCGTTCGACAGTGTCTGTTTTTTCGGATGACAATGCCATGTCGTACCAACCGAATGTCACTACCTGGACGGATTCACCGGGCGACACACACACGGTCAATCTACAACCTGTTATTACCGTGCCAGTGAGCGTGTGGGTGGCGAATAATGCGCAGCTTGTTATCGCACAAAATGATTTTGCCAATGCGAATCTGCTGTATAACCAGAATAACACTGGCATTCAATTTAACCCGACTTTCAATAACGTCTCTGCGAATGCCGCTGCTGTCACCATGATTGGTACTGGATGTCCAGCCACGGCGGCTCCACTGCAGGGTAGTGCCTGGTATACCGCAAGCAGACTAAACATCTATTACGTCAACAGTGCCTTTACCGGTGTCAATTGTGGCGTTGATCGCAATATGAACTTTATTGGCACCACGGCAAACTTAGGTTCCTTACCACATGAAATTGGGCATGCTTATGGATTGCGTCCCTCAGCCAGTAACGGGCATACCAATGGCGTTGCCGGGTTTGGTAATAACAACATTATGTGGGGTGGCGGGCCGGGTACGCGCAATCATTTTTCCGTTGGTCAGGCCTTCCGTTTAAATACGGATACCACCTCTATGTTAAATGCGAATGGCAATCGTGCCGGCCCGACTGAAACGTGTTTGCCGAATGTCAGCAGTGCGATATGTCCAGTGCTGGATCTGGATAGCCTGCCTCACTAATCACTATCAGGAGAACTGTCATGAAACAAGTTATTGCATTTGCACGTACGTTGGCGGGGACTTCTTTGCTGATGCTGTTCAGCCTGTTTTTTGTCGCCTGTGACAATAAACACAAAGCGCCTGATATTACGCAAATCGAATCAGCCAGAGTGGCCATGGTCGACTGGTTTGAGTGTGAAGAGTGCGAGGAAAATCAGCTTGCGAATGTACTGAAGCACAGCGCCCTGTTGCAACCCATGTTGATCAGCACGTTGCATAAAGGCGTCGCACCGGCCAGCCGTGAGTTGTATAAACGCGAACTGGAAAAACGCCATGATGAACTGATGGCCTACGGCAAAACACATCCACACTCGACGCCAACGCTGCCAAAGCAGGAGTTTGTTAATTTGTATCTGGATAATTTGACTGCACAATACCAGACGCGTGCGGCGAAGGCCTTGTCCGCCATCGGGGGTGAAAAATCAAAGCAGGCCTTGCAGGAGGCGCTTGATAAATCAAAACGTGAGGATGTCCGGCAGACAATTAGCCAGGCTTTACGGGAAATCAAATAAGCGATGATGATGGTTTGATTTTTATTATTGCGCCAGTGGCCCCGCTTGAGCTACGCTGGAATCGCAGCGGGTGCGGGCACGACTTCACTGGCGTGTCCGGCGAGTGCCATGGGCAGAGACACGACGCGAAATTCCGCTGCATTCAGCGTTTGTAACAGCAAGGGTAATACTTGCAGTGTGATGTGCGGGGATTTATGTAGTGGCCAGGAAATTCCGTCATGCAATAAAAGAATATCACCCGCATGAAGTTTATATAACAGACGGCTGAGTATCCGCGCCGGATTACAACTGGTGGCATCAAACCCGCGCCGAGTCCAGCTGGTATAACACAAGCGACTCTCAGCCAGAATAGGGCCAAGCAAAGGATTTCGAAATCCCATCGGTGCTCGAAAAAATTGCGGGACGATGCCGGTTATCCCTGACAGTATGTGTTGCGCCGTCTGCACTTCATCTTTGCAAGCGCACCAGCCCAATAAGGCGAAGTAATTGGCATGGTGCCGGGTATGATTCTCGACACTATGACCCTGGCGGATAATGTCGCGCACCAGTTCCGGGTAAGCCTCGGCGCGTGATGCTACACAGAAAAAACTGGCTTTCGCATTATATTGTGCAAGCATATCAAGAATACGTGGAGTAATAGCAGGGTCGGGTCCGTCATCAAACGTCAGGGCAATTTCGCGGCGCGCTATCGCCGCTTCGGGCAACTGTATCAGGTTCTGTCCCAGAATTTGCGAGCGCGGCAATAGAACAGCCAGTAATATTAAAACATGGTTGGTAAAGATAGCAGTCCCAAACCATAACCAGAGTTCAGGCCATACCACAACGCCAAGCAAGCAGCCCCCGTGTAATACCGCGCTCAGGCGAATAGCCAGGGTGCTGTTTGACCAGAAGGTAGTTGTTACCGAAATACGGTGCTGCGAGTTGTTCATATGCAATGCTAGTCGAGATCTGCCATGGCGAACAGAGGCTAACTAATTATCCAAGAGGGTTTTAATCAAAGGGGGCGGATCGCTGAGGGAAAACACCAGGCCCAAACAACCGGGGTATTAGAGAAGAGGGTGGCAAGACCCTGTTTATCCACATGCCTTGGCCCGCGACCTACAGACAAAGCCACCAGGCCGTGGTGTGGGCGCGTGGCGGACATCAGCAGGATTATGTGGTGGTAAGGGGGAAAATGGGAGGTATATGTCATATACTCCATGGAACAGCCACAGCCGCCAATAACCTCCCAATCTATCTGCGGATTTCACTCAATAATTCCTTATTACCCGTCGATACAGTATTGAGATGTGATGGATATCCCCGCTTTTCAGTATTCTTGGGGGACCAGCAGCCTATTAGACAACCATAAGAGGTGCTTAAGATGGGTACGGTAGAACAATTACTCGCCGCCAAGGGTTATACAATCTGGTCAGTCTCCCCGGAAGATACCGTCTATGACGCGATCAAATTAATGGCTGACAAGGACATCGGTGCCTTACCGGTCTTAGAGTCAGATAAGCTGGTTGGTATTTTTTCCGAGCGTGACTATACGCGCAAGGTTGTTCTGCAGGATCGCTCATCGAAAAGCACGCTGGTCAGGGAAATCATGACGGTAAAAGTCTTTCATATTGCCCCTGCCATGAGTATCGGCGAGTGCATGCGAATCATGTCCAAAAACCATTTTCGTCACCTGCCGGTAGTGCTCGATAACACCTTGATTGGTATGATCTCGATTGTTGACGTGGTTAAAGCCATTATCGATGAACAAAAAGACAAAATTAATCAGCTGGAGCATAATCTCTCCTGGGGTGAATCGTACTAACTTTATTCTGGTTGCTGTTTTTACAATGAAAAAAATAAAAATACTCGCGGTTTTTCTGCTTTTAATTACTGGAATTCCTGCCCGTGGTTTTGCTGATGTCAGCAAAACACCCCTTCCCAGCTGGGTTGAGCCTATCAATATTGCCACGCTGCTGCCGAAAAAAGATGATGAAGGTAATAACAGCACCTCGTTCCTGCTTGTCGATGAGCAAATAAATCATGCGACAGCGGACAGCCAGCATTATTATCACTACGCGCAGAAGATACGCAACGAAAACGGACTAAAAAGCGCGTCGCAGATCGCAATAGATTTCGATCCAGAATACCAGACCTTGCAGTTACACGTTATTACTATTCTGCGCGGTACTAAAATCATCAATAAACTCACTTCAGCCAAAGTTTCCGTGTTTCAGAGAGAGGCGGATCTGGAAAATTCAGTATTTGATGGTCGTAAAACAGCGACGATTATTCTGGAAGATATTCATATTGGCGATGTCGTTGAATACAGTTACTCTCGCGCCGGTAGTAATCCCGCGTTTGGGAGAAAGTTATTTAAAGCTGTGGATGTCCAGTGGACGGTACCCGTTAAAAAAGTATTTTATAAGATTATTACCGCCAAAAATACACCTCTGTACTTCAAACCGTACTTGACCGATAAGGCCTTCAGTAAAACATCAGTGGGCAATCAATGGCATTACCGGTATCAGGCGGATGACGTTCCCGCGATTTATCGCGATGAAGAAATCCCGCGCTGGTACAACCCCTATCCCTGGATCCAGATAAGTCAGTTTGACCAATGGCAGGATGTTGTTGGCTGGGCACTACCCTTGTTCAAAATAGCGG
>JANNJI010000386.1:0-3574 GCA_031405795.1 Gammaproteobacteria bacterium | reverse complement strand
CTCAAATTCGTCACTATGAAAGATCAAAAAGACACCGTTGATGGACTAATTGAAATCGCATTACAAAACAACGCGTCTGACAACGTTTCAGTTATAGTGGTAAAAGGTCTGCGGCAGGATGCTGCTTAGTTACCGAGAATTATAAATACTCTATGAGCGACTCTAAAGATAAGGACGCGGCCAATAATAAGGCCAACGATGCTGCGAAAGAACAGGCAGATAGAACTATGTTTAAAAAAACGGATCATACCCGCCTTGACAACCGGAACACCGGCAAAAATACCTCACAACCTGACTTAACGCGAATCAAACCCACCGCCAATAAAACTGGCGCGGACCAAACACGGATGCCACCTAATCAGCAAACACGTGTCAAGCTACATGCTGGATCGACTGCCAGTACCTCAGAGAACTATTCCTCAACAGAATCTGTAAAAGTATTAAAACAACGATTTATCCTGGAAAAAGTCTTAGGTGTTGGTGGTATGGGGGTCGTGTATAAGGCAAAAGACCGCCATAAGGTAGAAGCACACGACAGAGACCCCTATGTTGCCATCAAGGTTTTGAGTGAAGAATTTAAGGCACATCCCGAGTCCTTTATTGCACTCCAACGTGAATCACGAAAAGGCCAGCGTATTGCCCACCCCAATGTGGTGAAGGTATACGACTTTGATCGTGATGGGGACATCGTTTTTATGACGATGGAGTATCTTGAGGGCAAACCGCTTGATCAACTGATTAAACAATATAGTACCACCGGACTGCCACGCAATGATGTGTGGGCCATTTTGGATGGTATATGTCCTGCGTTGATTCAAGCCCATAGCGAAAATATTGTGCACTCGGACTTTAAGCCGGGGAATATCTTTATTACCAATGAAGGTAAAGCAAAAATATTTGATTTCGGTATCGCTCGCGCTGTCGCAGGTATTGATCGTGGTGGCAACACGGATGACAAAACGGTATTTGATGCCGGCACACTCGGCGCGCTGACCCCCGCGTATGCCAGTCGTGAAATGCTGCGCGGTAAAAAACCCGATGTGCGTGATGACATCTATGCGTTGGGCTGTATTGCCTATGAGATGTTAACGGGGGAACACCCCTTTAACAAAATGCCTGCTGATGAGGCATTTAACCGCAAGCTGAAACCCAAACGCATCAATGATATAAAAAAGGGGCAGTGGAAAGTCATCGAAAAGGCCCTGGCGTTTCGCCGGGAAGACCGGGTTGCAACTGTTGATGAATTTTATAGAGAAATATTGCCAAAGGCAAAATCATCATACATCGTTCTGGCCTCACTGCTGCTTATCACCGTGTTGTCAGTTATTGGGTTTTTGATATTTAGTCCGCAAAGTCCAACGCAGCAGCCGCAACAGCCGGTGGTGAATTTGGACGCGATTGAATTTAAAATAAAATATGATTTATATAAAAAGAAAATAGAACGATTATTGTCAGAGAACACCTTCTCCGCTCAATGGGAAAACGATATATGGGAAGAAATTAAGGCTTTAACCGAATTGTTATCAAACAAACCTGACGAATGGTTATTGACGACCAAAGCCGGACTCTATGCGATGTATCTCAGTAAGATCAAGGAGTCGATGGACAAAATGGAACTCGCCAGGGCTGCTGAATTGATAGAAAATGCATACAAATACGCCACTGATCCAAAACCACTCAATGCAGAAAAAGCAAGACTGGCCGAACTTATCAAAACCCACAATGAGAAAACAAGGCTGAGTGAAGCCGAACAAAAAAGAATTGCCGATTTAAACCGAGGCAAGACCGAGGCTAACAAGAAAGTAAATACTGATTTCGAACTGGCACTTAAAAACGTTAATCAACAGTTGGAGTGTCGATCACGTTTAAACATGCGAGACCTGGGTATTGCCGTTGAAAAACTGCGATCGTTGGACGTACAACGATACCAGAAGCTTGAAAATTCATTTATCGTATCTCTTGCCGAATGTATTACGTCGATAGCAAAGACCAATCCCGATAGTGCACTGGAAGCAAAAAACAATGCATTAAAAATATTTGGAGGAAACAATATCCTCTCCGCATTGACGATAACTCCCCGAGATGCGTGTGATCTTTCGATCGCCGGTCTGGGTGCGCGGGGCGAGCGGGCTGTTTGCAAAGATAAGGCGCAAGGCATAGGTTCTGGCCCGACATTGATTGTGATCCCCGGCACTGGAAACATTCCGGCATTCGCCATGGGGAAATATGAGGTGTCGATAAAGGAATTAAATCAATTCTGTGCGGCAACCAGCGAATGCACTAAGCTGGATGGTGATGATGGCAACCTGCCTGCCACCAATATCAGCATCAGTACGATGACCAGTTACCTCAAATGGCTGGGCAAGTCCACAGGGCAGAAATATCGTTTGCCCACTAAAACCGAGTGGGTCTACGCCGCAACAAGCAATACAACAAGTCATGACCCAAATCGTAATTGTCAATTAAGCTCGCGCGGCCTGCAAAAAGGCGGGCAATTTGTCCGAATAAATGCGGGCACCCAAAATGGCTGGGGGTTGGTTAACTATTTGGGTAACGCACAAGAGGTCGTATCTGACAAGGACATGACATACTTGACCATCGGTGGCAACTTCGAAGATGCGATGGAAGAGTGTAATGTAAAGACGGTACGAAACTATCCCGGTGCCGCAGACCCATTAACAGGATTTCGTGTCTTAAGGGAGATAACCAGGAAATGAGTTATTTGATTGATCAGTTCGCCAGGCAGTTGCGTGAACTTGTTGATGATTATTATCATCAACAACTCACTGTCATTGAATACAGACAAAAGCGAAAAATAATTTTAGACCAGCTTGATAGTGATATTAATCATGTCAATAGTACTTCTGAGATGCGCTATCAACAGGTAGAATAGACGGAAAATTTTATATACGCGAAAAAATGCTTTATTGTGATTAATTATTTTATAGCGACTAATATGGCAGTGATTATTGAACACTTAAGAGGTTGATTATGGATATGATGGAAGTGGTTAAGTTTTTTATCGAAGGTGGGTTCTTTATGTATCCCATTCTGTTGGTTTTTGCTCTCGGTCTGGCAATTGGAATCGAGCGTTTCTTTTATATTAGCAAAACTAATCGAAGAACAAATAAGATTTGGTCTCAACTCGTTCCTATGCTCAAAGCAAACGACCTCCAGCGCGCGGTTAAGTTGGTCGAAAACATGAGTACACCATTGGCGATGGTACTCGGTTATGGCCTTGCCAAACATAGCGCACATAAAAAACGCGAGTCGATTGAATCTGCGATGGACGAGGGGATGATGGATGCCATGCCTGACTTGATCAAACGCACCCATTATTTAGCGACATTTGCCAATATCGCCACGCTCTTGGGTTTGCTGGGTACCATTGTTGGCTTGATCCAGGCATTTACGGCAGTATCCGATGCAGATCCATCGGAGAAAGCCAAATTACTGTCGTGTAGGAAGTTCGCCGGAACAGTTTGCGGCCGCGATAAAATCCGAAGTGTCAAGGATGGACAAGGTGATAAAGGATGCCGGTATTCGCATTAACTGACGGCGGACGCCTTGCGCG
>JANNJI010000385.1:0-1451 GCA_031405795.1 Gammaproteobacteria bacterium | reverse complement strand
CCAGCGGAAACTTCTTCACTTGCTTTATCTTGCATCGCCTGGCGTTCTAATTTGCTCCGGCCTTGAGCGCCATAAGGGACATAGGTGTCGTTGAGTTTAGCATTGAACTCGGCAATCTTCTGATCTTGCGGGGCATTGATGTGTACCACTTGGTGGTTGTGATCGATACTCATGTACTCACCACCGGCAAACAGCGCGCCGTCTTTCCAACCGGAGTTGGCGCCTTCTTGATGATTACCGGCATGAATCGTATTTACTTTGATGCCGCGAGACTTTGCAGTTTCGATTGCCGATTGATAGGAAACCGGACCTTGGTTAAAGGGTTCGTTACCGGCAATGAAGATCGCCTTGATGTCGTTATCCGACTTGCTCCATTGCAAGTCATTGACGGCGGTTTGGATCACGTAGCCGCAGTATTCATCACCGCCATTGGTGGTTAAGGCGAACAAGGCCTCGGAGACTTGATCCAACTCGGTGGTGAGACCGGTGACTTTGCGAATGTAGCCATTACTGGCAGACAGACCGCTGTTGCCATATTCATAGACGGCCACTTCCAGGCTGGGGGTCATACCATTTTTCTTGGACTTGGCAAATTCATTAACGACTTGCCAGAGCTGATTGCGGGCTTGATTGATCAAACCACTCATGCTGCTGCTGGTGTCCAGCAGGATAGCCAACTGAATTTTCGGTTTGTCATTCGTGATCACGTTGACTGGCGTAATGGGAGTAGGTAAGGTGGCATTCGCGGTGTTATTGGCTTTTGGATACAGCGCAACAACAACGGCGGTAATGACAAAAATACCCAGGGCGATAATTTTAGATTTCATGGTGTGTTTCTCCTTGATGGTTTAGTAAGTTGAGGTGAGTTTACGTACTGCGGTTTCAGCGGCGCGGTGTGCGTATTCGAAAGAATCTTTGGTGCTATCTTCCTGTGCTTGGGTCTGGCGTGAGGTGGTCAGCTGACGCGGGATCATCACGAACAAGGCTTGCACGAGGAAAAAACACCAAAGGCTGAGGAATAAACTCTGTGAATGAGTCCAGGCCCAGATAGCGATGGCCAGACTCAGCGCGCACATACCCAGATCCGCCAGTGCGGATACGATGCTGCTATAAAAGTATAACGAGCGGACCAACCAGATCAGACACAACTGAATCGCAATATAGAATATCGGTGATGCGATCAATGCACTGCTCATCGTGGTGACGACCAGCCAGACACTGATGACGGTTACCCGGCCAACACGTTCCTGGCTACGCGCCAATAAATATAGGACATAGGCCAGACTCAAACCGGCGATGACCAAACGAAAGACACCCATGGCGGAGAAGACGCTGGTCAAGGTGGCAAAGGCGGCGCTGCCAGAAATACTGGCGATCAGCGCCACCGCGAGCCCTTCAAAGAAGCTGGCTTGTTTCATGATGGCAACCTCTGTTGTTTTTCGCGTAACAAG
>JANNJI010000384.1:0-4821 GCA_031405795.1 Gammaproteobacteria bacterium | reverse complement strand
CGGTGCAGCGCCAGGGGCGCAGCGCCGCGGCGCTCGATACGTGAGCCTGCTATTGATACCCATTCTGTTGGGTGCCATCTGGATCCATTTTTCAAATGGATGGGTATTTTCAAACCAAGGCGGTGGTTGGGAATACCCGGTTTTTCTTGTCATTGCCTCGTTGGCATACGGGCTGATGGGCGATGGCGCATTTGCCCTTAAGTCACGACGTGAGTTGCATTAGCAACATGGTAGGGCGATCATGATGCCAGAGAACCATGTTCTCTGGTGTCATTGATTAAACGACAGCATTGGCTTGGCACGTGTATATCTGCTGCCGCAGACGAGCGAGGTGATCAGCCGGGAGTCGTATCATCAACAGGCGGTTGAGGTACACCCTCTTGGGCTGGCTGCTGTGATTCGGTTTTCTGCTGCCGCTTTGCGTCTTTCTTCTGTTTTTTGGCGATCTCGCGCTGGCGCTTGGTGAACGCATAATTGGGTTTAACCATAGGTAATCCTGTCCAAGTGAATTGGCGTTTAAGATGAAGTCGTTAGAGTAACATTATTTGACCCGGTGTGCGGGTGTTCTCTGAGAACGGCCAGCCTTGCAAAAAGGGGGAGGGGATGAGCCCCCCGAACGTAGCGAGCCTGTCCCCAAGTATTGGTTAGCGAGTATTTTTCGCAGCTGCTTCCACTAGTAAAGCCATTGCCAATGAATCTTGTTGCCCGCTGGCTTTTAATCCTGCGATGACGCTGGCTTGGTTCTGTTGTGGTTGGTTTTGACTTACCTTCCACTTGCCTGACAACCTGGATATCACCATCTCGATACCAACGATGCTGCCGATAAGTTTTTCCGTAAATTCGTGAGGAGCATCAGCAACCGCCCACGGTTCCGCGAACGATGCTTCGTTATGGGTTGTTAATGCTTCCAGTTGAACCCGTAACCATGCGGCATCATCAACCACACGCATGTGTCCATAGGCATGCACAACGGCATAGTTCCACGTTGGTACAACCTTGCCCGTTGCTTTTTTTGTCGCATACCACGAGGGGCTGATATAAGTATCAGGACCATGAAACACAGCCAGAACCTCCCTGTTATTTTCGAGATCGCTCAGAATTGGGTTGGCGCGGGCCACGTGACCCTGCAGCATCCCAAAGGGGGCAGGCAATGCCGATAGATGAAATGGAATGTGATTGGCATTCAATCCGCTTGCGGACAACGTCACCAAAGTGGCCAACGGATGTGCACGGACAAGTTCGTGCATTATCTCAACATTTGGTTCGTCAAATTGTTTGGGTGTGTACATGGGTGTCTTTGAGCTCTGGATTAATGACTGGATAACTGTTCCGAATTCCTGTCCACCTTGTTTAATATCGCTTCCTGCGGTGGCTGTGGTAGGTCGGGCTTAAGCCCGACCTACACAAAATATACATCGCAACCCGCCGCTTTGTTAAGTGGACACCATTTAGGAACAGTTATTTAGTTTTGCTAACATAACTAATCACCTATGAGTTCCCTCTATTTCAATCTGTCGTTAGCTACTCAACACTGGTCTTCAACAAATACTCCTCCAACTCCTTGCGCTGTTTTTCATGGGTCTGCCGGAGTTGATCTGTTTGCAATTGTAGTTTTTCTATCTTGGTTTCCTGTTCATTCAGCTTTGCCAGGAGCCGTGAGTAATACGTGCTTGATTGCGTGACGGTTTTCATGTTGTCACGAATCCGTTGCTGTTCCTGGGTAATCGCTGATTCTTCTCTTTGTTTGTCAGCAATTTTCCGCTGCGTATCCAGCATGGTTTCTTTATACTCCATCGCCTTCAGCAGGACATCTCTGACTTTCTGCGGAATATTGCCGGAGCGGCTGTAGAATTCAAGCTGGCCGAAATCAGCCGGGACTATCGCGATGGTCTCGGACTGAACCATTTCTTCATTCACGATGAGCTTTGCGGTTTTACCGGGTCCGACAGAATCTTTAAACCGATATAACCTGTCGGTGGTCTCGATGGGTTTGGGGCTATCCACAAGCGTCCAGCCTGCGCGAAACGGATGTTCAATGATGACGGCCTTTTCCTTATCGCCTTTATTTTCCAGCACATATTCCCGGGTGAAGAGATTTTTCATCGCGAGCTGCAGGATCCCCTTCACGATTTTTCCAGTGCGAATGGTATCCTGTTGATTTGTTTTTGATGCATCAACATGGACCTTCATGTCGATGGCGTAGCTCATTAGCCGCTCCTGGCCAGGCGGGATATCATCAATCTTCGCATCACCTGCATAGGTATTGCCGTCAAAAATAGTAAGCGGGCCTTGCAGGAGATGGTTGCCGATAGTATTGACGATCCGCACGCCGCTTAACGGGTATTTTGCCAGCACCGCCTGATTGTAGATGCTGACACGCTCCGTCTGAATATCGCTGGCAATGATCGGGATCATCGCGGACTGTTGCCGCGGCAGCGACACGTTTGCAACCGTATATTGGAAAAACTCGCCAATGTTGCTGGCATCGGCGATCGAGGCAACACTTTGTCCTGGCTCCAGCGGCTTTCTTGCAAACGATTTTGCTGCCATTATTTCTGTCACTGGTGCAGGCGCGGGCATAGCCATCGAACTTGCTGGCATATCTTTCATTTGCTTCGCTGATCTTTTTTCGACAAGTCTATCCTCTTCTGTGTCCGCGAAGGCTTCCGCTTCTTCCTTTTGCGCTAAGTCGAGGCCCGCTTCATAGGTTTGCGGACGTAAGCTGCTGTACAGTTCCGGCTGGACTACTGCACGCGGGATATATAAAGGCTGATACAGGTTATATATAAAAGAAATGGGTCTGCCGCTGATCAGCGACAACTCCACATTATTCCAGTCGTTCTCGGTTTGATTCTCGATTATCGCCCAGCCTTGCAGGTGCGACTTATCCTTTGCCGCGTCGGGCAAGATGAGCCGGTAACTGGTTTTCCAGACCGGCGTTTCCACTACATAGCCGAAGCGAACCCGCCGTTCACCGGAACCGGTAAAATTCATCGTCACCGGTTTTTTGCCCTTGTCCCGTTCCAGCGCCACCGTGGTCAGCGCCTTGTGCAATTCTTCCTGAAGTTGTACATCTTCAATCTCCAATTTTTGCACGTCTTCCAGCACCACTGCGCGAATATTGGCGGCAGATAAAATATTCAGCACCCACACATCAACCACCTTCTCCTTGTCACCCACCGTCTTTTGTTTTGACTCCACACCGAGAATGGCGCCTCTGATTTCTTCGCCCCGCACCGTCGCCTTTATCTTGACGCCACGGATTTGATTTAACAACGCCGCCAACGGTGGATTCTCCGAGATATCCACTTGAAAGCTGCGCAAGGTTTTGGCAACCGGGTCCTGCGAGGGATAAACCACCACCCCGGCTTTGCCGCCATCAAGGTCTTCCAGCACCAGCGATTTTAAGATGTCATTGATCTGTTCGGTTTTGAAACGCAACTCCACGCTGCTATTGCCGTTCACCGTACCGGTATGTTCAAAATAACCAACGCCACTGCTGAAAAGAATAACCCGTTGGGTTGGCATGGCGGATTGCTTTGTTTCAGCAAATACAGACTGGCTGAAAACCAGGCCTGTCCATAAGGTGACGACGATAGATGTTTTCACTATTGCGGCAGAGTGCATGCTATTTTCCTTTTTTTATAGCTCATGAAATCTATTGGGTTGCCGGGAATGATAACCCATAAATACTGAAAATAACCGGTATCTGACCCGATTATTACGTGACAACACAGTTATGGTCAATCAATTCCAGTTCGTGAATTTCCAGGTAGGCCAGCGAGCCGGTCAGGCGTTTTGAATAAGAACGAATGTTTATGCCACAGGTGAACAGCGGCCCATCAACGACCATCGTGTGATATTCACCTTCTTCGCCACACAGGTCCAGGCCGGTCTGTTCACGGATAATGCGCAGCTCGGTAATTGCCGCGTCATTCAATTCCCGGCCAACCCAGTCCGCATCAAGCCTGTTGGTATTAACACAGGAAAAACGCACCTTAAATCCACGGTCGAGCAATTGCCGCAGCAAGGTGTTGCGATCACGCCCCCACAACGGCGTAAACACGCTGATCCCAACGGGACGGCTGCGCTCACGGATCCAATTCGGATATCCATTCACTTCCGCGATGTCACCGGTGACAACACAGCGAATATCCAATTCATCCCGCAGCCAGCACAAGCTATCCTCATAACCTTTCGCAAAAGGCGCGCTGATGGGCAGAACATAATGCGGCAGCACCAATGCCTGGGCCTGCATTCTGATAAAGCTCAGCGGATGCGCCAGAAAATCCGGTTCCGGTGGCGCGAACGTGACAAGACAACAAATGTTGTAACCATTCTGGTTTGCTTCGTACAAAGCCATCGCAGAATCTTTGCCACCGGTCCAGAGCATCGCGGCGTTTTGTGGGAAGTCAACCATGGTGATGCCAGCGAATGATGTGATAGAAAAATTCTATTTTCATATTTTTTCATGCAATCCACAGAGCTATTCATACAATATGTGTCAGCCAACAATCTATGGTGGCTTCACCACCGCGGGTTATCCGTGAGCCAACTGTTATTGTTTAATTTTATTTTCAACAATAGATTTATATTTTCTTATGGTGTCAAGAATAGCTTCGTCATCTTCATCTTTGTCTTTCTTGTCATCATATAACTTTTCCGCCTTTAGACAATGTAAGTGCGCCTTATATGGCGCATATGTGGATGACGCCGGATCTCCAAGTGCGTAACACAAATGGTATTCCGATTCTTCACTCCCCATTGAAACTGCCTGTTTCCAATGCTTTATGCTTTTAGCTTTGTTTTTCTTAACACCCA
>JANNJI010000383.1:0-2999 GCA_031405795.1 Gammaproteobacteria bacterium | reverse complement strand
GAGATTGGTTGTAATACCATGACTAACGTTGACATGACGGACACCCTGATAGTGCGATGAAGCTGTTCACACTACACTATAGCGTGTTCGTTCATTGTCGTCGTCTGTGTCGAGCAATGCGGGAACTTTTTTCAATATCATCTAATGCTGTGACTTAGGTCTTTTCTTTCAGCAACAGTTCTTTGTATTACGCAACTCTCGATAACTTGCTCCAGACGTTGTTTACTTCGTCCGCAGACGCGTACTTTCGGCATCCCTGTCGTCATACGGTGCCATTCACAAATTCCCCCTGTTACATTGAGCTTGCTCGATACCTCGTTTGTTTGTTATTGCCAGTCTTCAGTTTTCTAAACTGATGGGGATACCACCCGTTGGCTCAACAGTGTTGCGGCTCAATGACACTGGCTACCTGATTAAGGGGATAACCTGCACAAATGGCAGAGGACAGGGGGTACCTGTTAACCTGCTGCATAATATGAGCATTTATTGGATGAACCACTCAAATATGCGAAAACCTAAGCGCGAATAGGTGCTGGCTATATCTACCACGCCGATCCGGGGTTTGCTACACTACAGGTACGTTAAACACAGCAAGACGACGTTTTGCACGCACCGGCCAATTGAAGGATCGCAAATAGTCCATTATGTCACCCAGCACACCAGATAGCAGCAAGTCCGCCAAGCAAAAACCGGGCGTGGTGCAACAGAACAACGGCTTTATCACGTTATGGAGCCTGCGTGCATTATTGCAACTGAATATATTTGACCGGTTCATTGAGCGGTTCGGCGGTTTTAATAATGCGGAAATATTGCAATCCATTGGTCTGAATGACTTTTATCTTGCCGATGTCGATGCCGATCTTGAACGCACCCCGGCAAAACGTCAGGCGCTGAAAAAACGACTCAACGAACGCCTTAAGCTGTTATCCAAGACCTCACACGCCTCGGTGCAGGACGATATTTTCTCAAACGGCATCGGTTTATTGAAAAAGTCCCTGTCGCTGTCAAAGGCGGAGGTTGAGCTGCTGCATTTTGCCACCATCGCGCCGATGAGTAATGGCTTCAGCTTCTTGTTAGAGGTAATCGGCGATCTCAATTATAGCCAGAGCAAAAATGCCTTGGCGGTGATGCTGAATATACCCTTTGCGGATATCGAGCGGTCGCTGAACGCGGAGGGCGTTTTATTGTCTTCAGGCTTGCTGTATGTCACCGCAGGCGAAGGTTACATTACCCGTTTGCATGGCAGGTTTGATTTGCCCAATGGTATCAAACAAGCCTTGTCGAAAGAACACAAGAACGATACCTCGATGCTCCAGTGTTTTTTTCGCACCTCGCCCCAGGCCCGCTTGCGCAGCAAGGATTTTGCGCACATGCAACAGGACTTTAACTTGGTGCAAGATTATCTGAATTCAGTGCTATTGCAGAAAACCAAAGGCGTCAATATTTTAATTTATGGGGAACCCGGCACCGGCAAGACCGAGTTTGTGCGCACACTCTGTGCAAAAAATAAATTTAATCTGTTTGAAATTACCATGCAGGATGCCGATGGCACACCGATCAGCGGCGCCGATCGATTTGCTACCTTGCAATTGTCACAAAAGCTCATTGCCAGCAAAAAACGTTGTGTCCTGTTGTTTGATGAAATTGAGGATGTGTTTCCTACCGCTGAATTTAACATGTTTGGCCAGGCCATTGCCGTGAACAGCAAGAAGGCCTGGATCAACAATTTATTAGAAGGCAATCCGATACCCACCGTCTGGATCAGTAATACCGTCAATCAAATTGATTCCTCCTATTTGCGCCGCTTTGACTATGTATTAAAGCTACGTCCACTTACCAGTGCGGTACGTTTGCGGATTATAAAAAAATACCTGCAACATTTACCGGTGAGTGAGAAATGGCAGGCCCAGTTGGCTGAGCAGGAGCATTTAGTACCCGCGTTAGTTGAGCGCGCGGCCAAGGTCGTCGGCCATTTGAATCAGAGTGATGCGGCGCAAATCGAACAGACCCTGGAGAATATTATTGGTAATACTCTGGAGGTGATGGGTCTGCCCAAAGGGGTGCGCAAGAAAGCAGTGAATAACACCCAGTATCGCCTGGAGTATCTGAATCCCGACGTCAACCTCAGTCGTTTGTGCGCTGGGTTGGCGCGTCGCCCCGAGGCACGCATTTGTTTATATGGCGCATCCGGTACCGGTAAGACCGCGTTTGCGCATTATCTCGCGGCGGAATTACACAAACCGATTCTGCTAAAACGCGCGTCGGATATTCTCAGCAAGTGGGTGGGTGAGGCAGAACAGAATATCGCGGCGATGTTTGATCATGCCACGCGCGAGGGCATGATTATCCTGCTCGACGAGGCCGACAGTTTTTTACAAGAACGCTCCGGCGCACGGCAGTCATGGGAAGTGACGCAGGTGAATGAGCTGCTGGTGCAAATGGAAACCTTCAGCGGGATATTTATTGCCTCCACCAACCTGATGGACAAACTGGACGCTGCCTCCACGCGACGGTTTGATTTCAAAATAAAATTTAATTATATGTCAGCCGAGCAGGCGTGGAATATGTTTACTCAAGTATTGCAGGAACAGGGCCACGATTCAAACAAAGACCTGGCTGAGTATCAACAGGCCATCGCCAAATTGGATAAACTCACTCCCGGTGATTTCGCCACGGTGATCCGGCAAGCCTTGAGTTTCGGTCAAGCCCTTGGTCCCGCGCATTTGTTGGAAGGACTCATTAAAGAATGCCAAGCCAAACCTAATTTTAGTAAATCGATTGGGTTTATGTGACGAAAAAGTGCTGAGGTTGAAAATGCACTTGGGTAGTAGCAAAGACAAAGATATAGCGTATTCAACCATTCTGACCCTTTGATCCGCGCTCACGCCGCTAATTTATAATGAGGAATTTCAATGAAATTATTTACACTATTGATGTGTGTTGTATTTATTTCAGGATGTGCTGCAGCCAACAAAAAAAAGGATCTGGCTGTACACATC
>JANNJI010000382.1:0-2572 GCA_031405795.1 Gammaproteobacteria bacterium | reverse complement strand
TCCATATCTCCGCCCGGCCAGAAGCCCATCCGGATAACAGGATTTACCTTATTTACAGCATCCGGGAATTTAGATTTCAGTACTCCGGGCCCGTGGCGGCCAGTGCCTATGCCCGTTTAATCCCAATGCGGGGGCGCGTGCGCCGCGTGGTCTTGCTCGGCCCCTCGCATCGTGTCTATGTCAGAGGACTGGCACTCACTCACGCGACACATTACGCCACGCCGCTGGGAATCATTCCGATTGATATGACAGCGATGCAACAGCTGGCTGCATTACCGCACGTCAGTTACCAGGATAACGCGCATGCCGATGAACACAGTTTGGAAGTCCATCTGCCATTTTTACAAATCGTGCTGGATCAATTTACCCTGGTACCGGTTGTAGTAGGTGAAGCCACACCACAACACGTTGCCGAGGCCTTGGCCCTGGTGTGGGGCGGCGATGAAACCGTGATCGTCATCAGCTCCGATCTGAGTCACTTTCATGATTACCGTACCGCGCAGGTGTTGGATCAAGCCACCTCACAGGCGATTGAAGCCTTAGCGCCGGAACACATCAGTTATGAGGATGCCTGCGGCCGCAATCCCGTGAATGGTTTATTACAACTGGCCAAACAGCGACATCTACACGCCACCACCATTGACCTGCGTAATTCCGGTGACACCGCCGGTAGTCATGATCGCGTTGTTGGTTACGGCGCCTATGTGTTCAATTGATTATGTACAGCGCTACTGATAAACAAACTCTGTTAGACATCGCCCGCGATTCGATCAGTTATGGTTTGGATCATCATTGCGCCCTGCCCATCGTGACTGAGGATTACCCGCTACAGTTAAAAATTTCACGCGCGACATTTGTCACCTTGAAGATTGCCGGTGACCTGCGCGGTTGTATCGGCACGTTGCAGGCCTCACGACCGTTGGTGGAGGATGTCGCGAACAATGCCTATGCCGCGGCGTTTCGTGATCCGCGCTTTGCGGCGCTGGGGGCACACGAATTCGCGCAGCTTCAGTATCATATTTCTATACTGAATCCAACCGAACCGCTGCACGTCAACAATGAGGCGGAGTTATTGACGCAATTGCGTCCGGGCGTGGATGGTTTAGTACTGGAAGATAAGCAACATCGCAGCACCTTCCTGCCTGCGGTGTGGGAAAGCCTGCCAACGCCGCAACAATTTATGCAACACCTAAAACAAAAGGCCGGGCTGCCTGCATCGTACTGGTCGGAGACCATTCGCTTTAAACGTTACACTGTGGAAGACATCGAATAAATTAGTTATCCACCACACACTTACCGATTGAATGAGGCAAACAGGTTTTGCCGTCGATCCAAATCGCATGATCCAATATTGTGTTGTTGAAGTTGGCCTCATTGAGTTTGGCCTGACGAAAATTCGCGTAAGACATGTCCGCATTACTCAGATTGGCGCGGCTCAAATCCGCACCGGTGAAGTTCGTGCCTTTGGCATTGCTCTTTTGTAAATCAACAAAACTCAAATTGGCGCGGGAAAAATCCGCATAGGCCACATCCGCGCCTTGCAAATTGGAGCCAAACAAATTGGCCGTTTGCAGATTGGCACCGCTGAGTTGCGCCTTTTGCATATCGGTATTCAATTGTTGCAAGCCCGGCAGCTGGCAATTGTTCCAATTAACCGCGGGCGCCGCCTTGGCATCACACTGCGCACCCGGCACGACCTTCGGCACCCAGAAAAACCCGGCATACCCCGCTGCCAGTAGCACCACCAACACCACCACTGCACTGCCAAAGAATTTTTCACGGCGATTTTTTATTGTGCGCAACAGTGCTTCACGGTGAGAACGGTGTACCAACTCAACATGCGGCTCCGGCTCGCGTCGCCCCAGTCCAAGACGGGATTGATCCGAGACATCACGCCGCTCACCCCGTCGATCATCCGCCCAGCGACGCGCCGCTGCCAGGCGCTCACGCGCCTGGGGATCGCCCGGGTCATTGTTGAGCACCTCCGGGATCAGTTGTGCAACGCCACGGATTGCCTGCCATTCCTGTTTGTCCGGGCTGACCTCATCATTGAGCCCCACCCTGCCCAACAAGATGGATTGCTGTAGTTGCTTGAGCGGAAACGGCCCGCTTACCCTGTTTTGTCGACGCAGATACCAATACATATCAAAAAGACTATCCCTGCCTTGAAGTTAATTGACTGATGGACGCTATAAACCCTATAGCGGTTTTCGGCATAAAGCACATCACACTTTAATGGATTGAGCGCTAAACGTGGAAATAAAAGGCCCAAACAATATTACCGCCCCAACGGTTGTCAACCCAGGAGTAACAGTCACTGCGGCCTCCACCTCGCTGGGTCCACAAACTAACCCGTCTGCCGCCAACACGGTGCAGTTATCCGGGCTCGTGGCGCTACTACAAAAAGGCCAGCAGCTGGAGGTCTTGGTCATCGCCTTAGAAGGCAACCGTCTGTTGCTGCAACTCAAAGACCCCTTAGTCGATGCCCAGGGTAATCGCACCTGGGTACAATTTCGTGCCCCGATGAACATACCGGTCCAAGTTGGCCAACAGCTGCTGGTTGAGGTTATCG
>JANNJI010000381.1:0-1763 GCA_031405795.1 Gammaproteobacteria bacterium | reverse complement strand
GGCAGGCAAGTCAAATACCGGTTCAATGCTATAGTGTGTTAGCCCGGTTATTTTGTTGGTATCGTTTTTAGTGATTTTCAACCCAAAACTCGATGGTACATGGTGGCGCATCCCTGCCAACAGTAAAATCCCTCCTGGGCTGAAAATCACTAAAAACGATACCAACAAAATAACCGGGCTAACACACTATAGCATTGAACCGGTATTTGACTTGCCTGCCAGTCAGTTTATTGGCCTCTTAACCAACTTCGCCAAGCTTGCCGAAAAAGCATCTTCAACAACCGATGAACACGAGAAAAATAAAGTATGAAATTCAATTGCCCTGAACAGCGCTTATTAATACTAGCCCTGAAAACGCAAATTGACGTATGGAAAACCCTGTTACAATCGGGGAAGCTCAGCGAAGACGATGAAGCAGACCTAATAAACGATATTAGCCACGCTGATACAGTATTAAGCGCAATGGAATCGAGCTACTACAAGGAATTTGGGGTTGATGCGGATGGAAGTTAATACAACACGCAAGCGCACAGGTTGTACGTGCACCAGGCACCGCTAATACTCGGCGGTGAGTACCATAAGAGTAATATTAAAGTATGAAATTCAATTGCCCTGAACAGCGCTTATTAATACTGGCCCTGAAAACGCAAATTGACGCATGGAAAACCCTGGTACAATCGGGGACGCTCAGCGAAGAAGATGACGTATACATACAAAACGATATTGGCCACGCTTATACAGTATTAAGCGCAATGGAATCGATCTACTATAAGGAATTTGGGGTTGATGCGGATGGAAGTTAATACCACACGCAAGCGCACAGGTTGTACGTGCACCAGGCACCGCTACTACTCGGCGGTTAGCCCCATGAGAGTAATCGGTAATCCTTGTTTTAATTACAGCCATAACAGGAGAGTATCATGGCGATATATTTGAAATTCGGTAACATCAAAGGCAATGTCACCGCAAAAGGGTTTGAAAAGCAAATTGAAGTGGATAGTGTCAGCCTGCGTACCAACAGAACGGTGTCGATGGAATCCGGTAATCTGTCAAACCGTGAAACTGCAAAGCCAACTTTGAGAGCAATCACGCTGATCAAAAAAGCAGACAGCTCGGTTGCTGCCTTGTTCAAAGAAGTAGTCACCGGTGCCAGCGGTCAAGAAGCCACCCTGACTTTTGTGCGCACCGGCAAAGACGGGTTGCAGGCGTACATGTCATATGTATTGACCAACTGCATCGTCAGCAATTATGCCTTTGCATCAGAAGGCGACGAGGAGCCGCTTGAATGTATTTCACTGAGCTATTCCAAGATTATTGTTAGTTACACCGATCACGATGCCACCAACAAGGCGGGTAGTCCGATGCGTGTGATGTATGATGTCGCCAAAGGCGAAGCGGGCTAAACACGTTGCGCATAGATAATACTATTCCCGGACTGTCACAGGGCAATATTATTCTTCCGCGTCATCGCCTTATACAAAGCTAAATAACTGTTCCTAATTCCTGTCCACCTTATTTAATAAGGCTGCATGCGGTTGGTGTGTTGTTCCCCCCTTTGAAAAAGGGGGGTTAGGGGGGATTTGAACTGCGCCGAATATAAAAATCCCCCTGGGTCACCCTTTTTCTAAGGGGGAAGTGATGCGTTGATGCAACTATCCTGCGGATTGTTTTGAGGCAGGTTGTATTTCCTCTGCATCAAAACTTACTGACATTGCAACCCGCCACTTCGGTGAGTGAACACCATTTAGGAACAGTTATTTAGG
>JANNJI010000380.1:0-5946 GCA_031405795.1 Gammaproteobacteria bacterium | reverse complement strand
AATGAAGGGCAGTGGTAGCGGCATGGGTGGCAGTGGGATGGGTACTGGCGGTGGCGGCATGGGCGGTGGCGGCATGGGTGGTGGTGGCGGCATGGGCGGCGGTTGTGCCGCCGGCATCAGCGGTAACTGTGGCTTGACCGTCGATGCGCCCGCGACACCCGGACGAGTAACACCTGATATTGAATTCTTCCTCTCCACGTTCATGATGGGCAGCCAGGTCATCAACGGCGTCAGCGTGCCGGTGTGGGGGTTTAACAGCGGGGGTGGCATGGGCGGCGGGGGTGGCATGGGCGGCCGTTTCCCGGCACCGGCGATACGCGTGCGCCAGGGCCAGATCGTGCATACCCACCTAAATGCTATGCAAATGATGGCTCCCCACACGATCCACCACCACGGCATCGAACCTTCCAGTTTCAACGACGGCGTGGGACATTACTCGTTCGACGTCTTGGGTAGCTATACCTACCAGTGGCGCGCCTCACAGGCAGGCACGTATTTTTATCATTGTCACGTCAACACTGTGTTGCACGCAGAGATGGGTATGTATGGTGCGTTGATTGTTGATCCGCCCACCGGCCCTGGTACTTCGTTCGTTGGTGGTCCTGCCTACAATGTTGAAGCAATCTGGGCGGTGGACGATATCGATCTCTCCTGGCATTGCTTGCCGTGGAACGCCGCGCTGTGCGGTGGCGATGCACGGCTCAACAACTTCAACCCCACGCTTTTTTGCATCAATGGGATTGGGGCAAACTTTGCGTCAAACACGCCAACCAATGCCAATCCAGGGGTCGCAATTACTGTACCGCGAGGCCAAACACTGCTGTTACGTTACATCATGGCGGGTTACGTACCACAGCGCGTGAAATTTCCCACGGGTATTGGTGCTGTCACGATCATTGCTGAGGATGGTCGGCCGTTAAAGTCAGCACAAACTCTGGCGGCGGGCGGTTCGGTATCCATGACAGCAGCGGAGCGTTATGAGTTCATCATCAAGCCCACAACTGCTGGGACCTTTCCAATTGATATTACCTTTTTCAACTACCGCGCAATCAGCGGCACCTTGAGCCAGATTGGCTCGATTCGTTCAGTGATCATCGTGACCTAGTCGCCAAACAACACGCGTGGGAAAAAATCTGCCCCACGCGTGTTGTGATCACCTCCTCCTCGCACAAGGAATAAAATATATGCGCTCTTATACCCGCTTTATCCTGTTGCTGTTTTTCTTGTTCAACCTGACTACGGCCAATGCTGCCGCCATTAGTGTTATCACACCCGCTGATCGCGATTTGTTGATTGCTGTCGGACAAGGACAAACCACCCGTGTGGAGGAACTGCTGAAGTCCGGTGCGAACGTCAATACCTTGCACCCGCTTGGGCGCTTAACCCCATTACAGGTTGCTGCCGAGCTCGATTACGATATGGTGAAATTGCTGGTGGCGCGTGGTGCTGAGGTAAACGTTGCTGACGTTGATGGGATAACACCTCTCATCAGGGCGGTGGTGCGGCGAGATCCGCGTATGGTGAAACTATTGCTTGATAGCGGTGCACAGATCAACGTTAAGGATCACCGTGGTCACACCGCGTTAACACACGCAACCTTACGCAGCGATGCCGATACTTTAAAATTATTGATCGCGCAGGGCGCCGAGGTGGATGTGGTGACAGCAATGGGTACCACACCATGGAGCATTGCGCAGAGAATGCGTGAGGCCGCATTAGACATGCGCGAACAACCCGATGCGCACCACGTTCATAAATCGGGACAGGCCAGCCATCCCATGCGCAATAAGCAAGAATCACTCGCCCAGACTCAGGCAGTATTGGATGTGCTCGTCGCCAAGGGTGTGCAACGGCCGCAGCAATCGGTAAAATTTGATGCGATGGAACATCATCGCCATTAGCAGTCTGATAAAGATTCAGTGAAAATCCAATACCTATCCACCTATAATCCGTACCTATATATATATGAGTAGCAACCAGCGGGTGAATGAGAATAGTTCTTACCTACCGCGCCTAGCGGACCTCATCCAGCATGCGGTTGAGGACCAGCCCCTGGACGGAAACGGAAAAAATCACGACAGCGTAGGTGAGTACTAACAACACATCCCGTGTTGTATTTTGCGGTAAGGTGAGGATTAATGCGGCGGATATCCCGCCACGCAACGCGCCCCAGGTAAGCAGTCGCGCCATCCCTGGATGAAAGCGACGGTACCGTTGTAACACGAGGATCGGTAGCCCCACACCGACATAACGCGCAAACACCACGACAGGAATAATCGCCAAGGCCGCCAATAGATATTCCACCCGCACCGGCAGCAATAACAACTCCAACCCCAACACCACGAATAAACCCACAAGAATAATTTCGTTGAGCAGTCCCCAGAATAATTTTAGTTGCTCGCGAATCCCGTCGCTCATCGCGCTGTTATTGGCGAGAAACAGCCCGGCAATCAGCAACGCGACGGGCACTGATAATCCCAACCACAACGCAACCGCCTCACCTGCTAGCGACAGGCTCAGGGTTAACGACATCGCCAACTGCGATTGTTGTTCTATGCTTTTGAGCAAGTAATGCATCAGCACACCCAGCAGGACACCCCACACCACGCCACCGAAGAGCAGTTGTAGCATCGGCAGGGTGAGCAGGATATTTTGTCGAGCTGGCTCAGCAAACAGGGCCGCAAACAAGGCAAACAACATCACTGTAATGGCGTTGTTACAGACGGATTCACCGGAAATCATGGTTTCCATCGATTTGGCCACGCGTACACTGCGCAACACGCCCAGCAAACCAATCGAATCTGTCGGTGAAATCAACACTCCGAAAAACAGACAATAGAAATAATCCAACGGTGTGCCCAGGGCGCGCAACACCAGCCACAATAAACTACCAATCAACGCAACCGATATCGCCGTGCTGATCAATGCAATGGTCGCCACCACCCAGGATTGAAGTTTTAATTCCTGCAGATTCAATTGCAACGCCGCCACAAACAGCAGCAAGCCCAGTAAGCTTTGCATCAGCGGGGAGAATTCAGTATTCCCACGCAACATCTGACTGGTGTAGAGCACCAAACCATCCCAGCCAAATTTGCCCAGTAATACCATGACCAATGACGCCACTGCTGCCACAGTCATCACCACAATCGTATTGGGCAGACTGACAAAACGGTAATTCAGGTAGCTGAATAAGGCAACCAGAGTGAGTATTATCGCAGCGGTGTGAATGACAACCATCATGGGTAAATCATAATAGGATAGCGGCGGCGAAGATAGTGGAAAATTAAGCTTGGGGTGAATAAGCTATGTGCATTCGTCAAACTCCTGTGTAGAACGCCGTCACTTAAGATTTCTCCCGTTGGTCGATGACAAGAGTGATGCAGGCGGTAACGTATTCATTATTTTGTCATCACCAACGGGACGCCTGCACGGATGCAGGCGTCCCCCGCTCACTATCGTTCGGGAGTCGAAATGACAAAGGGTAAGTGACGTTTGGACGTCGAATTCGGGTGGTTTCGGAACAGAGTTGATGACAAAAAACTTTGTGGTTTGCCAAGGGAACCGAGAAATCTTGCGGGCCAACTCGGCATCAACTGATCGGTTCGCCACGTACCAACTTGGGTAAATCGCCGCGAGTGCCCATGGCGGATTCGATGATCCAGTTTTTTAATGGTGAAATCCGGTTCAGGCACCACATGCCGGTGTTACGTAACCCGTCGATCAATACATGCTCGGTATCAAACAGGCGTTGTAAACCATCGACGCTGACAAACATGGCGAGATTGTCTGCACGGCGCCAGCGTTCATAACGCCGTAACGCAACGATATCGTCCAGAGGACGTTTATTTCGCAGCGTATCAACCAGCACTTGTGCAAGACTGGCGGCATCTGCCAACCCCAGATTCACGCCTTGCCCGGCCAAAGGATGCACGGTGTGCGCGGCATCACCAACCAACGCCAAACCATTGCTAATGTAGTGCTCGGCCATGAAAAAACGTAACGGGAAGGTGGCGCGGGCACCCACGTGCTCAATCGCGCCCAAACGCGATTCAAACGCCTGTTCCAACTGTTGTGCAAACTCCTGCGTCGCCATGTGTTGCAACTCCCGTGCATGGGCATCACGTGTTGACCAGACAATCGAACTATAACCTCCGGTCAATGGCAGGAACGCCAGCGGTCCGCTTGGTAAAAATCGTTGCCAGGCGGTGGCTTGGTGCGGTAACGCTGTTTTGACATAGGTGACCAGGGCGGTGTGATCATAATCCCAGCCGCGTACCCGTATCTGTTGTTGTTGGCGTAACCAGGAATGACTGCCGTCGGCGCCCACCACCAACGTGCTGTGCAATACCGTGCCATTGTCTAACTCAATGTGCCAGCCCGCCTGATTACGCCCTATCTGCTGGCAACTCCGCCCGGCGAAAACCACCACGTTCTCCGCTGTGTCCAGGGCCGCGAATAAACTGGAGGTCATCACGCGGTTTTCTATGATATGCCCCAACAACGGTTCGCCCAATTCAGCGCTGTCAAAATGTATCTCACCCCGCTGTGCCTTATCCCACACATGCATTTCGCGAAACGGCGATACCCGCTGCTGTTGCATGGCCGACCAGACACCGAGGGTTTCAAAAATGCGTTGCGAGGCGCGGGTAATCGCGCTCACTCGCAAATCAAATAATTGTTCAACGGCATGACTATCGACGCTACTGGGTTCAATTAAGGCAACTCGTAACGGCGCGTGATGCAAGGCACACGCCAACGTCGTACCGACGATCCCGCCGCCGATGATCACCATATCAAACGTTTGGGTATTGTTGCTCATAAATCCAAGCCACGTGCGAGCAGGGAAGATTTACCGATATAGCCCATCGCCTGTCGCGCCACCCGTTTACGCAAAGGGGTGAATAATTCCAGGGCGAACATCGCCGCGTTGCGCGCCAGTACCAGCGGCAGTCTATCGCTGGAAAAGAACCGCACCAGGCCATCGGTAAACGCCGCCGTCTGTAGCTGATCACGCCGCCGCCATGTCGCATAGTGTTCGAGACTGGCTTGCGCACCGATGTCAGCCTGCTGCTGCATGGCATCACGGATGATCTGTGCCAAGGCGGCAACATCGCGTAAACCCAGATTAAACCCTTGCCCGGCAACCGGGTGTAAGGTGTGCGCGGCATTACCGATAAAGGCCACGCGCGGGCGGATATGTTCACGAATTTGCATCATACCCAGCGGATAGGCGCTGCGTTTACCGACACGGATAAAACGCCCGGCGCGATCGCCGAACTGTTGTTGTAGTTTTTGTAAAAAGGTCGCGTCATCCCAAGCCAGTATCGTCTCGACTTGCGCCTGCGGCGCCGACCACACCAGACCATAACGATGTGGGGTAGCGGCAAACCCTGCTAAGGGTAACAAGGCCATCGGTGCGGTTTTGGTGAAACGTTCGTAGGCATTGCCGTGATGCGACTGATCACAGGCGACGTTGGCAATAATCGCCTGCTGATGATAATCCAGACTCCACGTCTTCACGCCAAGGTGATCACGCACAAACGATTGCGTACCATCGGCGGCCACCACCAAGGACGTGGTGAGGATTCGCATGCTGCCTGCTGTATCAATCTCGACGCTGGCCTGGTTTGCTGTCACTTTCACTGCCAAAACCTGCGCCGGGGCGATCATCGTCACATGCGCAACTTGTTGCAATGCCGCCAGCAAGGTTTGACCCAAGACACGATTCTCCACCACATAACCCAGGGCATCGACACCTTGCTCCTGTGCTGACAAACGTGTCATGCCGGGATGGCCCTGATCGGAGATATGAATGATCTGAATCGGCGCACAGCCATCGAGCCATCGAGGGAAATCCATCGAGCCATCAGGCACACCCATCGAGCCATCAGGCAACAGCCATCAGGCACACCCATCGAGCCATCAGGCACCAGCCATCAGGCACAC
>JANNJI010000379.1:0-3720 GCA_031405795.1 Gammaproteobacteria bacterium | reverse complement strand
CGCAGTGATGATGGACGTTATCATGGACGGCATGAACGGTTTCCAGGCGTGCCGCACTCTCACCAATGACGCCGCGACCAAACATATCCCGGTGGTGCTGGTGAGTAGCAAGGGCGAGAAGACCGACAAGATTTGGGGCGCAGAACAAGGCGCCAAGGGCTACGTCACCAAACCTTTCACAAAAGATCAGATTCTCAACGAGCTGAAAGCACTTAACTAAATACACGGCCCGACCATGACTCAATCCGCCCAGCCGCACGCATCCGCACCGAACAGCGGCGACCACACATCCCGTATGAGCCCAATCGCAGCGCTCGATGAGGGATCGCTCGCGTTGTCTTCTGCGGACGACACGGCCACGCCGCACCAAGGTTTGTCCGAATGGCTCGGCGTGCGTATAGGGCCGATTGGTCTGCTATTACCCGCCACTGCTGGACGCGAACTGCTTGATCCACCGCTCACGGCATGCTTGCCGCATACACCACCCTGGCTTACTGGACTTGCCAACGTGCGTGGTGCGCTGGTGCCGGTAGTGGACACTGCACGTGCGCTCGATGTGGAACACAGCGTTGACGCGCGTCATTACCTGCTGATTTTCAATCACGGTGACGAGGCACTCGGGTTGATCGTGGATGGCCTGCCGCGTCTCCATAGTTTCGAGGTGCGCGAACGTCTGAGCGGCTTGCCGCCGCATCCTGCCCTGCTCAACGGCCACCTCACCAGCGCCTATGACCGCGATGGGTTGCTCTGGTTCGAGATCGATCTTAACGGATTTTTCGACACGCTGGCGCAAATACTGGCGCAAGCGTGAAAGTTGGGGGAACAATGGCTTTGGCCATTGTCGTGTTCCTTAAAGTTACTCTGTAACAATTCATTTGGGAGATACACTGATGAGCAGTAAATCTGACGTTATTCATATTGGGCGGCGCATTTCAATTATCGCCGCCTGTTTCTCGTTACCGATCCTGGTTCTGTTTTATTTTATTGTTACGGGAATCAACGAATCCATCACCTTTGCCCAGTTCGAGGTTAAGGGTAATAAATATCAGCGACCGCTCGAAGAATTCCTCGAAGGTGCGGTGTCTTACCAGACCGGATTGCGGCGCGATGGGCAGACTGATAACTCCGCCAAGGCAAAGGTCGCCAAGGCGATACTTGATCTGCAAGCTGTTGATGGAGAAATCGGTACTGCATTGCAGTTCACCGACGAGGGCCTGGGCAAACGTGGTCGCGCTCATCTGCGGGTTAAAATTCTGCAGAAAGAGTGGGAGGAAGCGATAGCAACATCCGGTGCGGATGCCGATAGCAAAATCGACCACGTTGTATCCGATCTACGCGGCTTCATTACCCACGTCGGCGACATATCCAACCTCATTCTCGATCCCGATCTCGATAGTTATTACCTCATGGACGTCACCCTTCTTGCCTTACCGCAAACACAGGACAGGTTAGGCAAGATCACCAATTTCGTAACGGATATCCTGGGCCGAGGCAAGATTAGCCCGGCGGAGCGTATCCAGGTGGCGGTTCATGCTGCACAGCTCGAAGAATCCGATCTGGCGCGCGTGCTCGCCAGTGCGCAGACCGCGCTTAAGGAAGACTCACACTTTTATGGCGTCAGTGCGTCATTGCAGGCCAACCTGCCACCGACGTTGGCCGAATACGAAGCCACATCGAAACGATTGATCAAGATGACGCGCGAGGTTGCTGATGGCGTATTAATTGATCGTAAGGCATATTTTGAAGCTGGTCAGCAGGCGATCACGTCCAGTTTTAAACTATGGAACCTGAGCGTGCTTGAACTCGATGGGCTGCTCAGTACCCGCATTGATTCTTATACGAATCGTCGGAGTTTTACCATCGCCCTGTCCACCGCAGCCTTGCTGGTGTCGATATTGCTGGTCTGGATCAACTTCAAGGTGTTGTCCAACGCCTTCAATAAAATGAACGACGTCCGTGCCAACATGCTTGCGCAGAAAGACAAGGAGTCGGAACTGCTGAATAACTCAATCATCGACATCTTGCGTTCGGTGTCTAAGCTCTCGAAGGGCGACCTGCGGGTGCATGCGCCAGTGCGCGAAGACGTGACCGGCGCACTCTCGGACGCCATCAACTCCATGACCGATGCCACTGCCAAGGCGCTGGCCGGTGTGAACTTCTCATCCGAAGCCGTGCGCGCCGAGTCGAAGATCGGTCGCGAGACAGTGTTGTCTACTGCCAAGGGCATGAACGAGGTGCGCGGCACCATCCAGGAAACGGGTAAGCGTATTAAGCGCCTAGGCGAACGTTCGCAGGAAATTGGCGGTATCGTGAAATTGATCGATGACATCGCCGAGCGTACCTCAGTATTGGCGCTGAATGCCAACATGCAGGCAGCCGTGGCCGGCGAAGCCGGACGCGGATTCCGTGTGGTGGCCGACGAAGTACAGCGACTGGCCGAACGTTCTAAGGAGGCGACCGATCAAATCGGCAAACTCGTGTCCACCATTCAAGGCGAGACCAACGACACCATTGCCACAATGGAAAAGGCTATCGGCGAAGTGGTCAAGGGCGGTGAAATGGCGGAGAAGGCCGCTGCACAGGTGAGTAACTTGGAGAAACTGGGTAACGATCTGTACGATGCGGTGCAGGCTTTCACGCTGCCGGAAGACGAGCGTGCGCCCGTGCGCCGCATAGCATAAGGAACTATTTGTATGGCAAGCCCGGAAATATTGATGGTTCTGGCGGACGAGATCGATACTGCACGCCCCTCACTGGATGCGGCGTTTGCCGACTTCACGGTGGCCGTGGACGATGTCGGACGTGTGCAGGCCATCGAGCGTTATATGGAGGAAGTGGAACGTATTCGCCTCGCTGCCGAGATGCTGGGTCTGGAAGGTTTGGCTGGACTGCATGTCGCGATCGAACGCAACACCCAAGCCTCGCTGGCGCAGCCGAAAGTGACCCCCGAGGTGCAGGCGTTGTACGAGCGCTGGCCGATATTACTGCGGGATTATCTGCTTGCCCCCCGCAACACTGAGGCAGCATTCGCGCTCGCCTATCTTTTCACTGATCCGCATAGCCCTGCGCCCATGGCTGCTGATGTTGCCGAGGCCTTACAGGCCATGCTCCTCGATGTTTCGCTGGAGGAGGGCGCGGCAGAAAGTCCGGCACGTGTTACCGAGGCAACACCGGCAGATGTGGCGCTCGATATCCCCAATGATATCAACCCAATGTTGGTTGAGGCATTTCTCACCGAAGGTCCGCTACAGGCAACACGTTACACTGCCATTCTCCAACGAGTCATTCAGGGCGAGGCTGACGTTGAAACTATGAACGAGGCGCGACGCGTGGTGCACGCCATCAAGGGCGCGGCCAATACTGTCGGTGTACGTGGTGTGGCAAACCTCACTCACCACCTCGAAGATATTCTGGAGGCAATGGCGCAGCATGCCTTGCGACCGGAGCAGGCGCTTGCCAAGTTACTGCTCGACGCGGCCGATTGTCTGGAGATGATGTTTGAGACACTGATCGAGGGAAAGGCGCCGCCTTCGCAATCATTGAGTGTGTTGCAACAAATTTTGCTTTGCGCCAGCCGCATGGATCAGGGTGAATTTGATTTCGCACAGGGGTTAAATGACACACCCGCCATAACGGTAGAAACTGTGGCGGTGACGGTCGATGCTATCCTGGACACTCCCAAGCTGCGTGTGGCGACCAGCACTATTGACAGCATGTTGC
>JANNJI010000378.1:0-4837 GCA_031405795.1 Gammaproteobacteria bacterium | reverse complement strand
CCGCAGCGCGTGGAGCGCATCAGCCATTTCATTGATCTGGTATTCCAGGTGTATGATGATTTTGGTTTTAAGGACGTGTTGTTAAAGCTCTCGACGCGTCCCGCACAACGGGTCGGTTCGGATATGGTCTGGGACAAGGCGGAAAAGGCCTTAGAGACGGCACTCAACACCCGTGGCCTACCGTGGGAATTGCAGCCTGGCGAAGGGGCTTTTTATGGGCCTAAAATTGAATTTTCCTTGAAAGATTGCATTAATCGGGTTTGGCAATGTGGCACCATCCAGGTCGATTTTTCCACGCCGGGCCGCCTCGGCGCAGAATATGTTGCCGAAGATGGGAGTCGGCAGACCCCTGTGATGTTGCATCGCGCCATCCTCGGCTCCTTGGAGCGATTCATCGGGATCCTCATTGAACACTATGCCGGGGCCTTTCCGGCATGGTTGGCGCCGATCCAGGTTATGGTGATGGATATCACCGACCGGCAGGCCGATTACGTCAAATCGGTAACAGAAGTTTTGGCACAGAAGGGCTTTCGTGCACGGTTTGACTTGAGAAATGAGAAAATAGGCTTTAAAATCCGCGAACATACCTTGCAAAAGGTTCCTTATCTCTTAGTGGTAGGGGATCGTGAAATGCAGGACAGCACGGTGGCCGTGCGTACGCGCAGTGGTGAGGATCGCGGTGTGATGAGCATCGAGGCATTTGCCACGCTCCTCAGTGATGAGATCGCGTGCCGCGGCCGTTTGTATTTAGAGGAATAAACATATCAGCACGACAAAGCAGACACGTATAAACGAAGATATTCGTACGCCGGAGGTGCGTGTAATTGGCGCGGGTGGAGAGCAAGTTGGTGTGTTGCCCATCGAGAAAGCGCAACAATTAGCTTATGATTCGGAAATGGATTTGGTGGAGATCGCGCCGGAGGCAAAACCACCTGTCTGTCGCGTGATGGACTACGGCAAATATATTTTCGAATTAAGCAAGAAAAAACATGCAGCGAAGAGAAATCAAAAGGTCATTCATTTAAAGGAAATCAAGTTTCGTCCGGGAACGGAAGAGCAGGATTATCAGGTCAAATTACGTAACTTGATCAAGTTTCTGAGTAATGGCGATAAGGCGAAGGTGACACTACGCTTTCGTGGTAGAGAGTTGGCTCATATGGAACTGGGCCATAAATTGTTGGATCGCGTTGAGAAGGATTTAGAGCTTTATGGCGTGGTCGAGCAATTTCCAAAGATGGAGGGTAAACAAATGATTATGGTACTTACCCCCAAGAAAAAGTAAACAGTTGTATTAACGGCACACGTTGCGTCGGCACATCTGACCTGATTCAACGTAACTAAATCCAAAAGGAGAGCTAAGATGCCAAAGTTGAAGACTAATCGCGGAGCGGCCAAACGCTTTCGCAAAACCGGTGGGGGTGCTTTTAAACGCGCCAAGGCCTACCGGCGTCATATCCTGACGAAGAAGAGCACCAAGCGTAAGCGTCATTTACGCCCTGGTGAGAATGTTCATTCATCAGATCATGAAGCCGTGCAACGTATGTTGCCGTATCTCTGATTCGCAGGAGGAATAAACAATGGCAAGAGTAAAACGTGGTAAAACTGCCCACGCCCGTCACAAGAAGATTCTTAAACTTGCAAAAGGGTTTCGTGGTCGGCGCAAGAATGTATTTCGTGTTGCAACACAAGCGGTCACCAAAGCCGGTCAATACGCCTATCGTGATCGTCGCGCCCGCAAGCGTGAATTTCGTGCGCTGTGGATCGCTCGCATTAACGCCGCTGCGCGTGAATGTGGCTTGTCCTACAGCCGTTTAATTCAAGGGCTGACCAAGGCGGCAATTGAAATTGATCGTAAGGTGCTGGCGGATCTGGCTGTGCATGACAAAGTGGCATTTGCTGCTGTTGTGGAACAAGCCAAGACCCATCTATCCTGATTAAGTTAAATTTAAAGATGTGATTTTGACGGGAAGGCTGTCCTCACAGTCTTCCCGTTTTTGTCTTAGGATACCCAAAAGAATACTATGTCACTGGATGTACTCATCGACGAGGCTAAACGCGCCATCGCTGTGGCGACGGAGCTTTCTGAGTTGGAACAGCTACGGGTAAATTACCTGGGTAAAAAAGGCAGTATTACCGCGCAGCTCAAAACCCTCGGGCAGTTGCCTGCCGAAGAAAGGCCCAAAGCCGGTGAAGTGATTAACCGTGCCAAAGAAGCCATTCACACAGAATTAGAAATGCGTCGCGCACAGTTAGAACAGGTGCAATTAGCCGCACAATTGAATAATGAAAAGATTGATGTAACCTTGGCTGGGCGGACGCTTGGTACAGGCAGCTTACATCCAGTGACACGGGTATTAAACCGGATTGAAGATTTATTTGCACAACTGGGTTTTGAAATCGCCGAAGGCCCGGAAATCGAAGATGACTTTCATAATTTTGAGGCATTAAATATCCCGGCATCACATCCGGCGCGTGCCATGCACGATACATTTTACGTGCAGGAAAATGTATTGTTACGTACGCATACATCCCCGGTGCAAATTCGGGTGATGCGTGAGCGCAAACCACCCTTGCGTATTATCGCTCCTGGTCGCGTCTATCGTTGTGACTCGGATATCACCCATACACCGATGTTTCATCAGGTCGAAGGCTTGTTGGTGGATGAGCAGGTAACCTTTGTGGATCTACAGGTTGTGCTTAAGGAATTTTTACACAATTTTTTTGAGCGGGATGATCTCGCTGTGCGTCTGCGGCCTTCTTATTTCCCCTTTACTGAACCATCGGCGGAAGTGGATATTCAATGTGTCATGTGTAGCGGTCGAGGTTGTCGGGTGTGTAAAAATACCGGCTGGTTAGAGGTGTTAGGTTGTGGCATGGTACACCCGAATGTGTTGAAGCACGTTGGAATCGATAGCGAAGTTTTTACTGGTTTTGCGTTTGGCATGGGTGTAGAACGGCTGGCGATGTTACGCTACGGCGTCAACGATCTACGCCTGTTTTATGAAAACGATGTACGCTTCCTCAAGCAATTTGTCTAGCCGCTATGAAATTCAGTGAACAATGGTTACGTGAATGGGTTAATCCCAAACTGACAACGGTCGAGTTGGCTGCGCAACTGACCATGGCCGGTTTAGAAGTGGATGCGATTGAACCTGTGGCGGGTGAATTTTCTCATGTGGTTGTGGGTGAAGTCCTGGCGGTAACGCCACACCCTGATGCCGATAAATTACGTGTCTGCCGCGTGAATGTCGGCACGGCTGAGCCACTCGTCATTGTCTGTGGTGCAAAAAATGTGGCGGTTGGGATGAAAGTGCCGACTGCACTCATTGGTGCGGAATTACCCGGCAACCTGCAAATTAAAAAATCCAAATTACGTGGTATTGAATCCCACGGCATGCTGTGTTCCGCCAAGGAATTGGGTTTGGCCGAGCAAGCAGAAGGCCTGTTTGTGTTGCCCGCCGATGTCACCGTGGGGATGGATGTGCGTGATGTCTTGTTTCTCAACGATGTCAGCTTTACGTTAGGGTTAACCCCCAATCGTGGCGACTGCCTCGGCATTGCTGGGATTGCCCAAGAAGTGGCAGCTCTGAATGGCATACCGGTGAACGGGCCCACCATCACCGAAGTTGCTGCCATTCACCAAGACAAAATCATCGTGACAGTGCATGCGCCAGACGCCTGTCCACACTATTGCGGCCGGATTATTCGCGGTATTGATCGTCATGCCACAACACCGTTATGGCTGCA
Source organism: Gammaproteobacteria bacterium (assembly GCA_031405795.1). Taxonomy (GTDB): domain Bacteria; phylum Pseudomonadota; class Gammaproteobacteria; order UBA6429; family Thiohalophilaceae; genus JACQBC01. Next base: position 1,090 of record JANNJI010000378.1, on the reverse strand, counting down.
AGAGCGCTTACGTCGCAGTGGGATTCGCAGCCTGGATCCCGTTGTGGATGTGACTAACTATGTCTTACTGGAGTTAGGACAACCAATGCATGCGTTTGACTTGCAGCGGCTCAAAGGTGGTGTGCATATTCGTGTGGCGCACTCAGGTGAAGCGCTTGCGTTGCTCAATGGTAACAACGTCACGCTGACAGCCGATACCCTTGTCATTGCGGATGATCATCAGCCGATTGCCTTGGCCGGGATCATGGGTGGCGCCGAATCCGCGGTAAATGACGCCACACAAGACATTTTTCTCGAGAGCGCTTTTTTTGCCCCGGCAGCGCTGGCCGGTAAGGCACGGCATTACGGATTACACACGGACTCCTCGCATCGTTTTGAGCGCGGTGTCTCGGCTGAGATTCAACGTAGAGCGATTAACCGTGCCACGGCGCTGCTGCAATCAATTGTGGGTGGGCGTCCTGGGCCGTTGATTGAAGTGCTGTTTGTGGATAAATGTCCGCCAAGACGGCCTATCCTGCTACGCGAGTCACGCGTGCAACGCGTGCTGGGTGTGAAGATTGAAGCCAAAGAAATTACAAATATCCTGACCCGTTTGGGCATGCCGCTGGTGATCACAGTGGGGGGGTGGCATGTTACAGCGCCGGCTAGTCGGTTTGATATCCAAATTGAAGAAGATCTCATCGAGGAGCTTGCGCGGGTCCGAGGTTACGGTAACCTGGGTTTACATTCACCGGTTGCTGCTTTGAACATGGTTGCGAAATCTGAGGCAACCCTGAGTTTACGCAAGATTAAACAACAGTTAGTAGCTGTGGGGTATCAAGAAGTTATTACCTACAGCTTTGTCGATCCTAAGATGCAATCCTTGCTTGACCCTCAAGTACAGCCCGTTCGATTGGCAAACCCTATTTCTGCCGAAATGGCGGTCATGCGTACCAATTTGTGGACTGGTTTGCTACAAACTTTGCTGTATAACTTGAATCGCCAGCAAAATAGGTTAATGTTATTCGAGTGCGGCCTTAGGTTCTTACCACAACCACCTGATTATAATCAGGTTATGTTTCTTGCTGGGATTGCCACAGGAGATGTGGCG
>JANNJI010000377.1:0-6577 GCA_031405795.1 Gammaproteobacteria bacterium | reverse complement strand
GCACAACCCATAACCATGCCCCTATGACACCGCAGGAATATTGCGAAGCCAAGACTGCACAAAGCGGTTCCAGCTTTTATTACAGCTTTTTGTCATTGCCCAATGACAAACGCCGGGCAATCATCGCCTTATATGCCTTTTGCCGCGAGGTCGATGATGTTGTCGACGCAGACTCAGACCTTCCGATTAAACACCTGAAATTAGCATGGTGGCGTGACGAAATTAAACGCCTGTTTGCGCAACAGGCTCAGCACCCGATCACCTTGGCGTTAACACCGGTGATTGCCGCCTACAACCTGCCATTGGAATATTTTCTGGAAATCCTCGACGGTATGGAAATGGATACATATAAAAGCGAGTATTCCTCTTATAAAGAACTAAGCCTGTATTGTTACCGCGTCGCCAGCGTGGTTGGACTTATGTCGGCGGAGATTTTTGGTTATCAGGATCGCAACACGTTAAAATACGCCCACGAACTTGGCATGGCGTTTCAGTTAACCAATATCATCCGCGATGTCCACGAAGACGCCGGTAACGGCCGTATTTATTTGCCTGCTGACGAACTTCAGCAATTCGGTGTGAACACACAGGACATTCGCCAAGGCAAACAAACTGCTGCATTCACCGCGTTAATAAAAAAACAGGCAGACCGTGCCTTGGCACATTACCAAAATGCCTTTGCATGCTTACCGGAGACTGATCGATACGCACAACGTGCAGGAATCATCATGGCCGGTATGTATCAATGCATCTTACGCGAAATCATTAAGGATAATTATCGTGTCTTGCACCATCGCATTTCATTACCGCCACTGCGTAAACTTTGGATTCTCTGGTCGATAAAATTGCGCGAAAAGCTGCGCCACTGGCGACTCAAATATCTACAACCCCATGGCTGAAGGTAAACACATGCTGATTGTCGGCGGCGGTTGGGCAGGCTTAAGTTGCGCCGTTGAACTGACGCGCCTCGGCCATTCTGTGCAATTATTCGAATCGGCACGGCAATTGGGTGGACGTGCACGCCGTATTGTAATGGCAAACACCACCGTCGATAACGGTCAACACCTGCTGCTGGGGGCCTATCACCACACATTACGCTTGCTGGCGTTTCTTGGCGTACCTGACTCGACCTTCTTGCGCCAACCCTTGCATTTGAGTTTGCGGGACAGCCATAACCAGCTCATTGAACTTAAAACAGCGGATTGGCCAGCACCGTTAAATCTTTTGTTCGGTTTATTACGCGCCAAAGGATTCGGTCTGACGGATCGATTGCGCGCATTACAGTTTGGTGCACAGTTATGGCGTCACAAAGTTATGCCGGAGTGTGACATCAGCGTTGATGATTTATTACAGCAACAACATCAAACAGCCTCCCTGATTCAACGGTTATGGAAACCGTTGTGTCTTGCTTCCCTCAACACCCCCATCGAAGCTGCTTCCGCACAAGTTTTTGTACGTGTCCTGACCGATACCTTTTGCCACCAGCAACATGATGCTGACGTGTTATTGCCGCGCGTTGATTTAAGCATGTTACTGCCGGATCGCGCTGTTGAATATATTGAACAACACGGTGGTAAAGTGCATTTGAGTCATCGCGTTGATCAATTGCTAGTCGAGAACGCTCAGGTCACAGGTGTACTTTGTCATGATATGATACACACAACCGATTGTGTCGTGTTGGCCCTGCCACCACATGCGTGCCTACCGTTAATAAAACCCGTTGCTGCCCTGCAGAATCTTGCCTATCACCTCGGTGGTTTTAGCTATGAACCGATTTGTACGGTCTATATCCAATACCCAACCACCGTCAGCACCGATCAGCCCATGGAAGGTTTACTCGGCACCATCGCACAATGGGTGATTGACCGCCGCATCACCGGTCAGCATGGCCTGATGGCCGTTGTGATCAGCGGTCCTGGTTCACACATGCAGCTGGATCACACACAGCTTGCCAATCAGGTCTGCACCGAACTCAAGCAGGCCTTTCCCCATTGGCCGCAGCCTGACGACGTCCAGGTAATTTGTGAAAAACGCGCCACCTTCAGTTGCCGTATCGACATCAACCGGATTCGCCCGGATAATGCCACCGCCATTCCGAATTTATGGCTCGCCGGTGATTACACCAATACCGGTTACCCTGCAACAATTGAAGGTGCGGTGCAAAGTGGTTTACGCTGTGCACAACACATTCATGCACACCAACAATAATGACCCCGACCATGCCGACATTACCGCAAAATTATCAGCCACCCGTGGATTTGCTTAAAGATCGGATTATATTGATCACCGGCGCCGGTGATGGTATCGGCAAGGCAGCGGCACTCACTTGCGCAAAACACCAAGCCACGGTCATTCTGCTGGGTAAAACCGTTAGAAAACTCGAACAGGTTTATGACGAGATCGTTGCTGGTAACGCGCCACAACCGGCCATCTATCCGCTGAATCTTGAAACCGCCAGCCCGGATGATTACCACCAGCTCGCCACGACAATAGACAAGGAATTTGGCCGACTGGATGGGCTGCTACTCAATGCGGGGTTACTGGGTAATCTAACCCCCATCGTGCATTACGATCCGCAATCCTGGGCGCGTGTCTTGCAGGTTAATCTCACGGCGAATTTTTTATTAACGCGTGAGTGTTATCCTCTCTTAAAAAAATCCAGCGCTGCACGCGTACTGTTCAGCTCCGATGCCGCTGCCATCAAAGGCACGGCGTATTGGGGTGCCTATGCGGTTGCAAAAGCGGGGGGCGATACCTTGATGCGCATCCTGGCCGAGGAATGGGAAACCAATACCACCATTCGGGTCAACAGCCTGGACCCCGGAATTGTACAGACCACATTGCGCCGTCACGCCTTCCCTGCTGAAGATCCACGCCGTTTGGCAACGCCACAAGCAATTATGCCCGGCTATCTTTATCTGTTAGGACCCGATAGCCAATCACTACACGGCCAACGATTGGTTTGGGAAGGTAACGGCAACTCGGTCTGAGTATTTTGCCGCTTTGCCTGCACAATTTTTCCGGCCGTGCCCCCACTTTATCGCGACGGGATTTTGACAGCGTTATACATTTTTATATGCTAACCAGTATAACTATTTGTTTTCATTAACTTTGTTGCAATGACAGTCCTTCCCTGTGTTCTGGCATAAGTTTCGCATAACTAAACGTTAACTGAAGCTTGTAATGGGTAAACACTATGGCAATACACACCATCAGCGATAATACCGAATCCAAAAAAAATTCGGTACAAACGATGAATCTCCTGGATTTGGACATCCAGGAATTACAACGAACCCTTAAACTCGCTGGGCTGCTGCAAACCTCATTAGAAGTGGAAAGCATCCTGCGTTACTTCGCCGAAAGTGCGCAAGAAGCCATAACCTTCAGCGGCGTTCAATACAGTCATGAACCGCTAAATCTTAATTTTCAGATTGGCAAAGAAGACCGGCACAGCGCCATTTATCGCTTGCGCATCAGTGGTGAGGCATTGGGCGAACTGAAATTTACCCGCAATAAACGCTTTAACAATGAAGAAATGGAAACTTTGGAAAACCAGGTTTATCACCTCATCTATCCGTTGCGTAACGCCTTGCTTTATCAGGCCGCGCTTAAATCAGCACAAGTCGATGGCCTGACCGGTACCAATAACCGTGCTGCGCTGGATCAGACTATGCTGCGTGAACTCGAACTGGCACGCCGTCACCATCATGCCATGTCCTTGTTAATCCTTGATGTCGATCACTTTAAGGTGATCAATGACACCTATGGCCACAGCGCTGGCGATTATGTGCTTCGCTCGATGGTTACCTGCATCAAGGAATGTCTACGTTCCTGCGATATGTTGTTCCGTTATGGCGGAGAAGAGTTTGCGTTGTTATTGTCAGAAACGGAGGCAGAAGGTGCGCATCAAGTTGCCGAACGTGTCCGTCAGGCAATCGAAAGCTATCCCTTTGTTTTTAATGGAAAAGACATTATTGTTACTGTCAGCATTGGTATTGCCTGCCTAAACAGTCGCGACAATGCCGAACGTTTGTTTAACAAGGCGGACGCGGCCCTCTACCAGGCTAAAGCAGCAGGCCGTAACCGTGTTCATGCCTTTGTGCCAAATAAAAAGGCGGCAACCTAGATTGTTACAGCATTGCAAATTTTTGATTTCTATCGCAATTTCACATGGCTAAGCCAAGTTTTTCGGTTAGAATGTCTCTTATACATTTTAAATATTATGGTTAAAAGCGTAGTGCCATGAATTATCTCGACCAACTTGACCAAATGCTCGATACCAATTTCCGTGTGGTAAGCATGGAAACATATGACCCGGAACGGGTTACCGATCTTTTTACCCAGTTGAGTCGCTTTAGTAATAAAGCCTTTTACGTTTGGGAAAACGGCTCTGGCCTGCATCGCATCGGCGCCTCACACATCAAAATTCCACGCACCGTCATTCCAAAAGAATTGTTGGAGCACGTCGATAGTTGCAAACACTTCGGCGTATTTATCCTGCGTGATTTTAATAAAGCGCTTGCAGACGAAAAAACGGTGCAAATGTTGCTGCGGATTGCAGCCGGGGAAGTTAACAAAGTCGTGGTGCTACTCAGCGATTTTATCGATCTACCCGCTCCATTAAAACCATTTACGCTCCGTTCCAAACATCAAATGCGCCAGGCCGGTTAAATACCGCGGCGCCCACATGCTGCTGACAAATAACATTCCTCACATCTTGGTTTAACCTTACAAATATCCTTTCCATGCTGAACAATAAGGGCATGGTATTCGTTAAATATCCTTGCCTTATTTTTACGTCGCGCAAAACTGCGTTCAACAGTACAACGCAGGGTTTCATACGATTCATCGCCTACGATCAGCCCTAACCGACTGAACAATCGTCGCGTATAACCATCAATCACAAACACCTGTCGGTTAAAAGCATACAGCAAGATATCATCAGCGGTCTCTTGACCCACCCCATGGACGGACAATAGCGACTCGCGCAAAGGTGCCGTCTTCATTTGACACAATTTTTCATAGCCGCCTTGATCGAGGTACCACTGGCAAACGTACTTAAGGCGTTTCGCCTTTACGTTAAAATATCCCGACGGTTTGAGCCAGTTGGCCAGGCGCCGAGGTGGCGCCGTTACAATTGCCTCCGCCGTCAGCACCTGTGCTGATTTTAAATTAACGATAGCCTTTTCGACATTTATCCATGCCGTGTTTTGAGTTAAGACGGCCCCGACAATCACCTCAAACGGTGAATCAGCAGGCCACCAGTATTGCGGGCCGTACTGTTGCAGCAATAGATTAAACAACCGAGGAATAGTTACTGTTGTCATCGAAATAGCGAAGCCGCCGCCTGCAAGGAAGTGTGTCGCCTTTTCAAATCTCAATCAAATGATCGGGCAGCTCGTTGGGATTGATCACTTCAGCGGGAAAATGGGTGGCCAGTAGCGCACCGGTTACATTTACTGCCTCAATAAAACCGTCAGTCACCTGTCCGGTGCGTAACTTGCGGGTGAAATCAGTGACTATCGTGTCCCAGGTCCCCGCTGCGACCTTGGAGTGGATACCGCTGTCGGCCAGTAGCGAGACATGCCGCTCGGCAACTGACACGTAGAGCAACACACCGGTATGCGCCCGGGTGGTATGGAGATTCTGGACAAGAAACTGTTCCTGGGCACGGCGCGCACAATATTGGTCTTTGATCGCGCGTGGCACAAGATACATCTTGAGTGGCGGCCAGCGGAAAGCCGCTAGCAGTAACACGAAGACCAGCAGTTGTAATTCAACAACGCCAAGCGGGGCGAAAGAGAAATTTATCGCCATAGGCAACAACGGCGACAGTATCGCGAGTAATGCTGCCCACAAGGTTGGGTAGTAATAGTAATTGTCACTCGCAAGGGCAATAACGGTTACGATCTCGCCCGCCGTTTTTGACTCGGCCTCACGGATGGCATTACGCAAACGTTGTTTTTCAGTATCGTTCAAAAATGTCATTACCAGTTCCCCGATGCACCACCGCCGCCGGAAGAACCCCCTCCACCGGAAAATCCACCGCCGCCACTACTACTGCCCCAGCCACTTCCCGAATCCCAGCTACCACCAGAACCACCACGACCGCTACTGCCATCCGAAAACAGTGTGAGCAGAAATACTATTGTAGTCAGTACCACTGCGATGACGAATAATCCGGTCAGTATCCATACAAAGATACCTATCACACCCCCCGCGGTTACAGCGGGGATCAGTCGGGTTGGCGATTTTGCCAATCGGCGCCGTGACATTATCATAAGTGCGATGAACACAAAAAAAATCACAAAGAAAAATTTACCAAGACTGCCATGATCCCGGGTGTGCAGTGGTACGGCACTAAAGGGTGGATTAGCAACATGATATTCACTATTTAGTGCAGCGAGGATCGCGGTGACACCTTCACGGATACCCTGCTCAAATTGTTGCTGGCGAAACGGTGGTTTGATGTGCAACATCGGCCACTTCCATCCGCAGCCCCTCGTTTGGCTTGCCGTTCCAGCCATACCACTCGCCAAACCGTATCAGCGCCCCCCTTCGATACGACCGGCCATCC
>JANNJI010000376.1:0-2651 GCA_031405795.1 Gammaproteobacteria bacterium | reverse complement strand
CCTTACTGAAGTAGGTTGCTTCGGCAGATATGAGGATGAACGGAGAAACCGATAAAGACACCGTGCCTCGTCATAACGACGAGGTTTTTGTTTAAGTTTTAACCTAACCTTGTGTTTCACAACGGTTAACCAGGTAACCTGAACCATGAGCACAGAGAATACGACCCCAACGGGTCTTAGCAGTAAAGAAGCCTTAACGCTGATCGATGCCAGTAATATCCAGGTACTCTTGGCGCAACACCAGCAACAGCTTGCTGCGCTGCCCAAGGATGCCGATCCCGTGCAACGCGCCAGTCTCCAGTTAGACATCGCCAGTGCCCTACTCGCCTTACAACGCCAAGCCGAGGCATGGCAACAAGCCCGCCCGATTTTTGATCTCTTTGTGCAGCACGCGCAGTGGCAACAGGCGGTTGAAACCTGCGATGTCATTTATCAATGTGGCCAACCCGATGCCATCATTGCGCTGGGTAACGGTGTATGGTTAGGCGTGACCTTTCCGATTGCGGCGCACACCAGCGTGGCGATGCTGCACCACATCATTGACGAAACACCGCCCAATGCCGACGGCGCCGCTGTCGCCGCTATTGCCGCACACTTATTGCAGACTTGCGTTGCCAAGGCCAGGAACACACCAGCCTGACCTTTCTCACCAACCAAATTATCGCGCAAGTGGCAAAACGGCATAGCCAGATTGAATCGCAAGACATGCTGGATTTCTGGATGGAACGCTTACAGCTTAAAGACCCGGCGATCTTCCTGCCGCGCCTGGCCAAGATCCTCGATGCCATTGTGGAAGACAACTGGTGGTTTAATCGTGATGCCTTACGCAAACAATTACCCATCAATTAAAGACAGCTTACCAATGAACAATCCCGATAAACCCACGCGTCACTTTCTCAATCGTGCGCAGCGTTACATCCTAACGGGTGTGATCACTATTATCCCACTGTGGTTTACCTACATTGTCTTTAATTTTTTCTTAACCCAATTATCCGGCTTCGGTTTACCTTGGGCAGAGGCGCTGGTGACAACCTGGAAACTCTATTCCCCAAATACCGCAACGTGGTTATCCTCACCGTGGTTCACCAATTCACTGGCTATTGTCCTGACAATTATTGCCTTATATCTATTGGGCTGGATCGCCTCACGTGTTATTGGCCGCCGCATCCTGAGTTTATTTGACTACCTGATGAACTCGATCCCCCTGGTGCAAAGTATTTACGGCGCGGTAAAGAAACTGATCGCCGTGTTGGAAAAAAAACCCGATGGCATGCAACGCGTGGTCCTGATCGAATTCCCCGCCAAACATTTAAAAACAATTGGCTTTGTCACCCGCATCATGCACGACCAACACACCGGCCAGGCCCTCGCCGCCGTGTTCATCCCCACTACGCCCAACCCTACCGGCGGCTATCTGGAAATTGTTCCATTGGATTCGCTGATTCAAACCAATTGGACGGTGGATGAGGCGATGGCGTTTATTTTGTCGGGTGGGGCGGTGGCGCCGGATCAGATTCCTTATTTTAAATCTGATTCGTAAATGTTATTTTTTATTTCTTACGAAAATAGTTTGAGCCGCTGACGCGGGGTGATTCCCTGTTCCGCCCTTAGGCGGGTTACTTTTTTGTGCCGACAAGAAAGTAACCAAAGAAACTCTCCTCGACGCGGGTGAAGCCTGTTTGCTCGGCGGATTGTCAGGAAGGAGGCGTGCCGACAGGGCGTCCTGCCCTGGCGTCACACCGCGCAACCTCCCTGTTGCGCACTGAATTGATGCTGACAATCCGCCGAGCAAACACACCCGCGAAGAGGAATGATCGGGTGTGGAAGCAACCTTGAAACAACATGACTCATAGTATGTACGACAGTTTTCTTTCCCCGTGTGCGGACGCGTGAGGGGCGGGGATTTTCTGCATAGATAAAAGGGCGCAACAGGAGGTTGCGCCGCCGGGCACCGCGCCAGGGAGGGCGCGTTGTCCGGCGTCATTCCAGAAAAGCCCCGTCCCTCACTGCTTGCGTCCGCATTGGGTGCCCTTCTTTTTGGTTACTTTTTCTTGGGCATGCAAGAAAAAGTAACTCGCCTACGGGCGAGAAAGGGAATCAGCACCGCGCTAGCGGTTCAAACTACTTTTTCTTTTTAGTAAAGAAAACCCCAGGAATCCAGGTTTTACGCAGTTGCGTGGTTTCATGCAAGGTATCACTGGCATCGTGCATAAACATAAAATTATTCACGCCGAAACGCAGGATGTCGTTGTGTTTGAGTTTACATACTTCCACTGCCTTATCATTGACAAAGGAGTGATTGGTACTGCCTTGATCGTGCAAATAAAATTCGACGATGGGCGGTTCATTTTTTTTGTTGGCTTCTTTGACCACCACTTCTATTACCGCGTGGCGTTTGCTGACCAGTTCGTCGTTCAGACATAAATCGTTTTCGGTACCGCGCCCAATGGAAAAGCGTTGCTTGTCGATCTGAGTCTTGATCCCGGACTCGCCTTCTTGTAATTGGATGAGAATAGCCATAGTGTCTTGGGTAATAGGTTATGTTGCTCAAGTATATCGTTTTGGAAACAAACTGACGAGAATCGGCGCCAGTATATTTCAATCCACATAGCGTCCATGCTGATGGATAGGTTCACCATGGGGCAGGCCTG
>JANNJI010000375.1:0-1393 GCA_031405795.1 Gammaproteobacteria bacterium | reverse complement strand
AGCCGTTGATCGCAATCTGGCCTTGGGAGACGGCATAGACACTGCCGTCGGCGCCAAGCAGTGGTGTGACGATGAGTGTGCCGCCCTGGAGATTCTTGGCGTCGCCCAAGGCGCTCACGGTGACGTCTATGTGCGATCCCTGCGTCGCAAAGGGGGGAAGATTGGCGGTGACGATAACGTTGCTGCAGCGTCGCCATTTCATTTATAAATTGCTGCTTTACCAGATTGGCCTGGCTCTGCCGACCCGTGAGGATACCCAGCTTTTCGATAGTGGCAGCGATATCGAGCAGACTTTTTGGATCGGCGTAATAGATTGTCGATATCGACGCCATTGTCTCGACCGCTCCCGAACGATAACCACTGTTCCACACCACAATGAGATCAGGTCGCAAGGCGATAATTTTTTCCAGATCCAGTGCACTGAGGCCACCCACACGCGGCAGCAATGTTGCACTAACAGGATAATCACTGGCGTTATCCACGGCAATGACAGTATCACCCGCACCCGCCGCAAACACCAACTCCGTCACCGATGGCCCTATGGTAATGACTCGCTGCGCCGGTTGTACAAGATTGATAGATCGACCACGATCATCGACAACATGTATCAGTTCCGCGCAAGTCAAGCCCTGGTACATAACCATGAGTATGCCAATAAAAACACTGTACCGCCGGGCTATCTGCATTATTTTATAACTGCCCTGCATGAAAAATCAGCCGTGGCGTTGCAAGCTTGTTCACGGTGTCAATGCGAATTCGGGTAATGGCCGCGTTATCCACCTGAATCCGAAATATCTTATCCAATGGCATAGCAAGTACATGCCGTATTACCATCCGCATTACTCCCGCATGCGCCACGATCAACACATGTTGACCACGACAGTCATGCACGATTTGCTCCCACACCGCGACCACGCGATCACGAAAATCGACCAGTGTCTCAGCACCCTGTGGGCGATTCGCGATAGGATCATGGATAAACCGCTGTAAAATATCGGGGTCCTGCGCACAGATTTCTGCGGCGGTTTTGCCTTCCCAAATCCCAAAACCAATTTCTTGCAACCGTGCGTCCACCTGCAAGGGTAATTGATGACGAATGCTCAGTTCCTTTGCAAAGTCACTACAACGTAACAGTGGCGAAGAAACAATGGCTTGCCATGGGCAAATATCCCGTACTGCAGCACGCATTTGTGCCCAGCCTTTTTCACTTAACGGATCATCGAGTTTGCCACGATAGCGACGCCCACCCACGGGTTCGCCATGACGAATGAGATCAATGAGCGTTGCAGAAGATATATTCGTTGGCATAAGATAATCGCTATTTTTGGCGCAAACTGCTTAAATCGATAATACCAGTGCGCTGTATGCAAATATACTAACGCGTCACAAGGAA
>JANNJI010000374.1:0-1232 GCA_031405795.1 Gammaproteobacteria bacterium | reverse complement strand
GGCATCATGATGTCCAGCAGAATAATGTCCGGGCGAAACGTGTCGATCTTCTCCAGCGCCTGAATACCGTTCTCGGCCTCCTCCAGGAGGAACTCATCCTGCAGTGTTTCGTGAAGAATGCGGCGATTGCGTGCGTCATCATCAACGATTAATACTTTTATTGCTTGTTCCATGGTTGTTCTCTCCCTGGTTATCTTATTGCAGGCTTACTTTCATTTAGCGTGGAGGGTGGAACGATCTGTTCGAGGCGGTTAGCCTGAACTGGTAATGTAAACACGAAGCAGGCGCCACCGGCAACACGATTTTCCACCCAGATGCGACCGCCATGTCCGGCTTGGACGATCTCACGACAGATCGACAGGCCCAACCCAGTACCACCTGCGCCTGAGTGTGTATGACTGCCTTGAATGAACGGCTGGAAAATTGCCTCAGTTTCTGTAATGGGTACACCGGGGCCTTCATCTTGTACGCTCACTTGTACCCAGCCATGATCATTCTGGGTGATAACGATGTGAACCGTACCGCCGATGGGGCTGAATTTCATCGCATTGGATACCAGGTTACGCAACACTTGATTAATCCGAACACGATCCATTTGCAATAACAGCGGTTGTTCTGCGCCCGTGAGTTGAAATATTTGCTTGCATTCATCCAGGCGCGTTCCAAACTCCAGCTCCAGTAATTTAACCATGGTAATCAAATCATGCTCGTTGTAGTCATACACCATCTTGCCGGCGCGTAATTTGGACAGATCCAACAGGTTATTAACAAGGGTAAGGAGCAGCGTGCCGCTGTCATTAATTTCGTGAAAATACTCGCCTAATTTTTCTGTGGTCACTTGACGCAGTTTTTTGGTACCAAAAGTGGCGTAGCTGAGAATACCGTGCAGCGGCGTGCGCAGTTCATGCGACATGTTGGCGAGAAAGGTGGACATCGCCCGTTCAGCGGCAAGCGCGGCGTCGCGTGCTGCAATGAGCTCGCCGGTACGCTCCGTGACGATCTCTTCAAGATGCTGCTGGTGTATTTGAATCGATTGCTCGGTGGATTTGCGCGCGGTAATGTCGCGTAAGAATGCGCAAAAAAACCGTTCGTTGGCCGAGTCTTCGACTACGTTGGCGCACACCTCCAGGTCAATCAGGCTGCCATCCTTGCGCCGGTGGCGTGCTTCAAAACGATCATAGCCATGTGCCAACACCTGTTCTATGTGCCTTACCAGCGATTTCCGATCTTCG
>JANNJI010000373.1:0-4388 GCA_031405795.1 Gammaproteobacteria bacterium | reverse complement strand
GAACCGACATCAGCGGATGTTTATTGGACGGAGCCAGGCAAATCCAGCTTAAAATACGGTTCGGATATTCATGTTGGCAAGCCCACGACGGATATCATCATGCTTGGCCACGCCTGCTCGCCAGAGCAAAAAGATGTACAGGAATTAGATGTAAGTTTAATTGTGGGTGAGCGAAGCAAAACCGTGCGCGTGTTTGGTGATCGCCAATGGAAAGACGGTCGAATGACGGCACCAACCAAATTTAAAACTATGCCATTGGTTTACGAAAAAGCCTTTGGTGGTATCCATATGGTCGATGGCAAAATCGATTCAGCCGAAGACCGCAATCCCGTCGGCCGCGGTTTTGCGGGCAAACGCAAACCCGAAGAAATGAACGGTGTACCACTACCAAACTTGGAAGATATCAAGCAATTCATTCGTGAGCCTACCGATAAACCCAACCCTGCTTGCTTTGGTTTTTGCGCACCTAATTGGAACCCACGAGCGAGTTATGCCGGAACGTATGACGAGGCTTGGAAAAAAAACCGCTCCCCTTATATGCCCGAAGATTTCGATAAACGGTTTTTAAACATGGCCCACCCGGATTTAATCTACCCGAGTTTTTTACAAGGTGGTGAGCCGGTGCAAATTAGCGGCATGCATCCCGGTGGCGTGTTGCAGTTTGATGTACCCAGGGTAAGTTTGGCCGCGAATATTACTATGGGTAATACCGTTGAGCGGCCAAGCTTTAATTTAGAAACCTTATTGCTTGAACCCAATAGTATGCAGCTAAGCATGGTGTGGCGCGCGGCGGTAGTATGCGATAAGAGCGTGCTCAAGTGCAGTGAAATTAAGATTGGATTATTGCGTTAATCAAATTGAAATGCTGAGGAGAGAATACTATGTCGGAAAACAAAGAAAAAGATGCAAAGGCCAACGAAAAAACGGAACGTAAAGATAAAAAAGATCCGCTTAAAATCCGTATTTCATTGTTCTTTGACGGCACCAATAATAATCGTGACAATATTGAAGAGCGTGAAAAAGACTCGGATATCTATAAAAAATACAGAAAAGCCGACGGCAGTGGCAGTTATGATAATGGCCGTACCAATATTGCCATCATGGAACCGTATGTTAGTGTAAAAAAAGCACACTATGTGCCTGACTACGATTTTGTCTACAAACATTACATTGCTGGCCAGGGCCCTGTGAGCCGGGGGGCGGATCAAAAAATACGCGGGATTGGACTTGCCGTTGGTGAGACAGGTGTTCCCAGCCGAGCCGAGGAGGGCATCAACCTGGCGGTTTCGTCCATTTTTAATGACAATAAAAAAATAAATCCACTGACACATTATATTGAAAAACTATCGATAGATGTGTTTGGTTTTAGCCGCGGCGCGGCTACGGCACGGTATGCGATTCATGTAATTCTCAACGGTAAAATAGCTGGGGAAGATGAGGACACTGGTGAAGTATATTACGAATGGCGGCCAGTTTTTCTGCGGTTAAACAATTTTTTTGAAATTGAAGAAAGCGCTGTCGAAGTAAAGTTTGCCGGGCTGTACGATACCGTGTTGTCATATGTTGGTCTCCAGAAAGTTTCTGGGCTGTACGATACCGTGTTGTCGTATTTTGGTAGCGAAAAAACTGCGTCAAAAAATCTTGCGAATGTGTTGCAGCAAAAGGCAGTGGCACGCGCCAAAAAGGCTTTCCATCTTGCCGCTGCCGATGAGCATCGCGCGGACTTTCCATTGCACAAAATTAGCAGCGCCATAGCAGAAGGCAAGGGCGAAGAATATTACCTGCCCGGCGTCCACTCCGATGTGGGCGGCAGTTACAATAAAGCCAATGAACTTAAGTTAAAAAATAACAAAATACCCGAAAAAGACAAAGTTTATACGACGCTCAGCCATGAGAATTATCTAGTGATTAATAAAGCTCTTGACGTGAAAAAGCTTAAAGAAATTGAAGCGGATCGTAACGAACTTATTGCGCAGGGTTGGTTTAAAAGCGATGAAATTATCCTTGACACTTTGTATTCCAATCAGGATCCTTTTAACGAAAGGCCCCTAGGGTACCAATTAATGATAAGGCGCGAGGGCATACGCAATGCGTATAGTTATATCCCATTAAAAATCATGGCCGGACGTGCGCGTAAGCCCGACGTGAAACTAAAGATAAGTCCAGAACTGGAGAAGCGGGCAAACCGGATATTAAAAGATGAATCCGATTTAAAAAAGTTGGAGACCACCATCAAAAACTATATGGCATCTACCGGGCCCGGGAATTCAAAACCGGGGGATTGGATCGATGATGGTGCAAAGCTTAACACCCCCGAACTCAAAGCCATCCGCAATAAACATTTTCATTTCTCATCCATGGTAAGTATTGGGTTACATCCAAGATTTGAATATGACGATAAAGTGAAACGAGAGCGGCGCAGAAGGTATTATTATGAGGCTTAAAGTAAATTGGACGGTCAGCCTTGTCACGCTTATATTACTATTAACAGGATGTAACAACGCTATGAACAAAAACACCACCAAATTCGAATGGGACGCCACCGAAAGCGCGCCACTGCATTACCCGATGAAAATTATCCAGGGTACCTTTATTTACCATGGCGAAGCCGAAGAAGGTTTGTATGTACCCAGTGGCGGCACGATAAGTTCGGGTTGGGGCGAACCGATTTCAAGTCACCTCGTTGGGGAAAAATACAAACCACTGCCGGATCGCTTAAAGATTGCCTACTTCTCCTTTGCGGAAAAGCAATTTTATCAAGGTGAGTTTGCGTTGCCGTACGAACAAATGCTGGCACTGTTTCGCGAGGGCGTGGCCAATGCCGTTACCTTCGATGGCCGTGACATGCCGGAATACAGCCGCATCATGGTGGGGGTGGCACCCGGTGGCACGGTGGCGGTGTGGGTCACGGGCCGAAAGACTGTCGAAGTGTTTTTTGGCCAAGCGCAAAAGGTTGACCTTGATCCCGGCTCGGCATTTGACGTGCCTTTTGACAGCGAAGAGGATGCCGATACCTACATTCGCGAAGTACTGGAGGAGGAGCTCACCCCCGCCGAGCTCCAATCCTTAAAAAAGCATGGGATACCGTTTGGGGTATGGGCGCGTTACCGCAACCGCTATGATTGGTTACCCACGTTTAGCGGGGGGCATTATCCGACAGATGCCGATGTTATCTATCTGAATGGTGAGAATATCACTAACTGGAATTCCACTGACAAAAAGGAGCTGAATATTCAGAGACCTGTTCCGCAGGAAGTAAGATTTATGGGTGAGCAAGCGCTATATACGGTGACTTTTGACGATATCGAAACCATGGCCGCTTTTGAGAAATTGGGAGCTAATGGTAAAAAAGTATTTCTGGAATTTGAACCGCGTATGCCACGAACAAATATCAGAATACGGCTCTATAACGACAAAGAGTCGATAGAGTTAAAGAAATTCGTGAGTAAGAAATAGTTTTCGTTGCATGGTATATACGTATGACGAAGGTGGTTAACGTAATGGGATTGTATTCGCTAATCAGCAATATGACGGTGAGGTAAATATTATGGCACAAACAACATTTTCGAATAGTCGCGGCATTGCGCACAAGGGCAGTGGCGGTAGCAGCACGGTATTCCCCGATGTTTGCTTAACGCAGTGTGGACCGCCGGTCATTCCAATTCCTTACCCCAATACGGGCTTCTCCTCAGATACCACCAAAGGCCCGAAAACCGTCAAGACCGACGGTGAAATGCCCATGGTAAAAGAAGCCTTGTATTCCAAGAGCATGGGTGACGAAGCCGGTACACGCAAGGGCGTGGTGAGTGGCACCCACAAAGACGTGTGTGAATTCATGATGTATTCCTTTGATGTAAAATTTGAAGGCAGGAATGTGTGTCGCCTAGCCGATCCATTGTGGCATAACAAAAAGAACATCGTGGGATAACACCTTTGCACGTCACCATGGATACCACGCAGTCAAAGCAGTTTAATAATGCGCAGGCATACCGTGGCATGTTTGAGCAGTATGTCACGGAGGCTTCATTCCTGTGGCTGTTGCGTTCTCAAGGTTTAACTCAACCGCAGTACAATGTGGGCGATATTGCTGAGCTGGAAAGGCGTATTAGCACACAGCTTGACGGGTTGATGACCTCGATTGACTTAGGTTGGGAGAGTTGCGAAGCCGGATTGGCATTGGGTGATCCGGGCGAGCAGTTTACGGCAACGGTAGTGGCGTTTCGTAGTCATGAAACGCGACATATCCAGACCGTGGTGGAAACCGGCTTGAGCGAAGCCCGTGCGACGAAAGGTTTAATTTCTGCCATGGGTTGGTTAGAGCCCGAGATTGTTTCACCGTGGATTGGCCGATTTCTTAACGGCAAAGATTTGAATCACAAATATTTAGG
>JANNJI010000372.1:0-2708 GCA_031405795.1 Gammaproteobacteria bacterium | reverse complement strand
GTCGAGTTAACCGGTGATGGTGGTTATCGATTAGTCCGACCACTGCGCGGCGACACCGTGGATTCTGTGTTGCGTTTTGTGCATTTTGACGTGCAGGAATTACTGCAACGTTATCGCGACAAAATGGCCAACGTCGCATTACCTGCGGCGCAACGCGATGCCATGCTGGCCGAACTTGAGGGCGGGCTGCACGGTTATACTTATTTAGAAGAGTAGAGAGCCGTGTGGCAAGAAGCGAAGGGCACCGATGGCTTGCGGGTACTCAGAGCAATTGTCATTTCGAGTCGCGAACAACGTGAAGCGAGGTCCGAGAAATCCGGGGTATGGACGGCGGAGATTAAGCCGCGAAGATTTCTCCCCCGCTCACTATTGTTCGGGAGTCGAAATGACAAAGGGTAAGTGGCGTTTGGGGGTAGAATCCGGGTGATTTTAGAACAGAGTTGATGACAAGGATATAAAGTAGCGACTTTCTCGATAGCAGGAAACCACAATGACCAAGCTAATTCACCGCGCCAACTCACGTGGCGTCGCCGATCACGGTTGGCTCAAGAGCCAACATACGTTTTCCTTTGCCAATTATCACAACCCGCAGCGCATGGGGTTTGGTACCTTGCGCGTGATCAATGATGACATCGTCGCCCCCGCTGGCGGTTTTGGCACTCACGGACATGACAACATGGAGATCATCTCCGTGCCGTTGTCAGGTGGCTTGCGGCACAAGGACAGCATGGGCAACACCCATGTAATTAAACATGGCGAGATCCAGATCATGTCGGCGGGCACCGGCCTGACGCACTCTGAATATAACGATTCCAGTACTGAGCCGGTTAATTTTTTGCAAATCTGGGTGTTGCCCAAGCAACGTGATATCCCACCGCGGTACGGCCAACAAACCTACGATGTAGCCAAGCAGCAAGATACCTTTCAATTAATGATTGCACCAGAACATGAGCATGCGCCGCTATGGATCAATCAAGATGCCTATTTCTCGCTGGGCAACTTCGCGGCGGGCAAGTCCGGTGAATATCACCGTCACCGCGATCAGAATGGTATGTATGTTTTTGTGATCGAAGGTGAGATTGAGATGGATGGCGAGACCCTGGGTAAACGCGACGCCATCGGCCTCAGCCAAATAGCATCAATAACGCTGCGCGCCGCGCAGGCAAGTCAACTGTTGGTGATGGAAGTGCCGATGGGTTAATTCAGGATATAAATATTTCTCAAAATAGCGAAATGGGGGTTTTCCTACAGACTCAACGCAGCGTCCAGCGACCAAAGGGGGCGAGGTTGAACGCCGGGTTAGGCATCGGGCGCAAACATTGCGTTGAGTTCATTGGCGGTCTGTGCGGTAACGTTCACTGCATTCTTGAGTTCTTCCAAACCAATAAGTTCGTTAGTGTCTCGCCATTTCTTTACCTTGAGGATTCCGATTGTCTGGGGCTCAAGCGAGGGATCGTTGTCAATAAACGCAAGACTAACCGTTCCATGCGCTATAGTATTTCGCACTTCTAAGCCTTTATCTTTTATTTTTCGCCAGAGCTTTTCCGCCTTGCTCGTCAACTCTGGCGTTAGCAGCTTGTTGTTAGGAAGAAGTCGAAGGATGATATCAACCCGCTTTGCAAGGGTGAGTTCTTTCGCGATTTCTGCCGCAACAGTGCTTTGTGACAATGCCTCAATCCAACGATGCGAAGTAATTTCGATGACCCCGAAATTCTGAATAAGCTTTCCGGCTTGGAGCGCAAATTCAGACGTTGAAGGATGGTCGCGTGTAATCTTCATAAGATGCCTAATGTTCAGGGTAAGTTGCGTCGCTTTTTGGCGTCAACTTGACCCGTTTGTTAGCTTTCATATCGCAACGTGCTTAACTTCAGTTGAGATGCCTAAATACTCATAGGCAGCCCGCGCTTTCATTACCAAGTCGATGTCACCTGACACGAGCAAATCGCATACTGTTGCGTAGCCGACATGTGTCATGTCGCTACTACTGGCATGCACTCGTCTCAACCGTTTCATTCCTTTATCGCGAAAGTAACCAATATAGTTCAAAGCGTGATAAATGGCATTGGCTTTCTCGATACTACATTGCGGAAGAACGACATTAGTTGATGTTGGTACCAAACCAAAGAGCTGATCGAATGACATATGAGCTGATAGCGATGGACTTAACATTGCCCAGACTTTATGAAGTACGTCAGGCGGTTGAATGTTTTTCAATTGCTTGGGAGCGACGCCAACCGCTTTTTCAAAAGCTAACGTGGTAGTTTCGCCTTTGTTACCGTCCAACAAATACCCCATCTCGGCCATGGAACTGGCCGCTCTAGGTTTGAGTTCGGAAAACTTGGCGTCTACTTCGGCAAGCAACTCTTGCGGTAAGTCTTCCCGGCAGTCGGCTAGTGTTTGATCAAGCATACCAGCGAGATCGATAGACCCTTTCTCCGCTATTTCAGTAAATGAAACGTCGTTGCCACCGCCGTAGAGTTTTTGCTGAAGCTTGTCCAATCCAAAGTTTGACTCTACGGTATCAGATAGAGTGTCGTCGAGCTTCTTGAACTCGATGAATGGGTCATTTGCACGAAATTGGTAGTTACCCGTTATCCGTCCCTCTAAGGTTGTCTCAACGTCGAGAAAAAGAGCATTCAATTGAGCAAGCAGATTCAGAAATTGCTTTTCATAACCCCTAGATTTTCGAATCTCAAATAGGCTCTCCT
>JANNJI010000371.1:0-3215 GCA_031405795.1 Gammaproteobacteria bacterium | reverse complement strand
GAGGCAATCACAACGCTTCATAATCTGGCGAACAAAGCCGAATCACGAGATCGGCGGCTCGCTGCTTGGTACAGACATCTTGAAGGTTTGGCCCATCTTTGGCGCCGGTAGCCAGATCGCTGACACCGTCACGGTTAAGGTCACCGATAAGGGTGACCGCACCGCCAAATTGATTGCCGTCGGTGAGGACACCGGTGAAGTTACCTTGTGTGCTGGATATTTTTGACGATGAAATCACTGCACCGGTTTTTTCCATAAACAATATGTAGAATGCGCCCCGATCCACGCCACCGTCGTCGTCAAACTTAACGCCGACACTGAGATCGTTGATGCCATCGGCATTGATGTCGCCGATGTTAGTAATGGCGGTGCCAAATTGATCGCCATCGCGTAGCGTTCTGTCAAACAAGCCTTCAATGGCGGATATTTTTTGTGTTGACTTAACGGTGCCGTTGCGATTCATAAAGAGTACCCAGACCGCACCGCGATCCGTGCCGCCATCATCATCACCACTCGCCCCCACGGCGAGGTCAACGATGCCATCGCCATCGAGGTCCTTCATTGTTGCAACGGCACTGCCAAAGTGGTCTACATCTGCCAGAGCGCCATTGAATCCTCCCGCAGTGAATGAAATTTTTTGTTGCGAACTTACCGTGCCATCTGTTTTCATAAACAGGATCCAGACGGCGCCCCGGTTGGTCCCGCCATCATCGTCGTCCTGAACCCCGACGGCCAAGTCTGCAATACCGTCGTTATTCAAATCACCAATATTTGTCAAGGCGCGACCAAACTGGACATTGTCGGTAAGTTCGCCAGTGAACCCACCGGTCAAATTAGAAATTTTCTGCTTCGTTTGTACGGTGCCATTGCTGTTCAGGAACAGAATCCAGATCGCACCCCGGTTGTTACCACCATCATCATCCCCCGGTGTCCCCACGGCAACATCTGGAAACCCATCCTTATTCAGATCGCCCAGTGCAGTCACCGCACTACCGAATTGGTCACCATCATCCAGCCCCGCACCGAAACCACCGGTGTTGTCAGCGAGTTTCTGTTTAATGTCCACCTGACCGTTGTCATTCATAAACAGGATCCAGACAGCTCCCCGATCCGGGCCGTTGTCATCATCGTAAGGCGCACCCACGGCCAGGTCGATAACCCCATCGTTATCCAGATCGCCAATGTTTGTTATCGCGCTGCCGAACTGATCGCCGGTGTTCAAGGTACTGCTGAAGTTACCCGTGCTTTCTGATATTTTTTGCGATGAGGCCACTTCCGTTGAATAGGTTTTAGTGCAGCCCGATACCGCAAGCACGAGTCCGATAATGAGGGTTAAATAAACAGATAAGGCGGGGCGAGACATGGGCTTTGTTTCCTTAAGCAAGTTCAATACTGAATATATCATCAGTATAGAAGAAAAATAATGCCGTGTTTACTGGGTAGACAGGGGTCCATAGTAAATTCCATCAGTGGTGAACGACGGGTGCAAATGAAGTATAACAGCCGGGAGGTTTGCTTGAACAGCGACTTGCGGTTTATAGGCGATAAAATACCTGACATTTCATTGCAATAGTGGGGAATCCGTTTAACGGTGAATTGTAAACTAGCGGTAAATCCATAGTCAGATTGTTTACCAATAATTTACTATTCCCAATGCGCGTTGCAGGTAGAGTCTGGCAAGTGTAATTTAACTTGCGGGGGACTTGTGCGACGGTATTGGATTTTTGCACTGTGTGGAATGTTTGCGATACAGGGGTACGGTATTGAGCCAGATGTTGTAGCGGTGGATAAAGTGCTGGTGAAAAAAGCACAACGAAAATTAATTCTGCTTCATAACGGTAAAATATATCGACAATATCGTATTGCGCTGGGGTCGGCCCCGCAGGGCCATAAACAACAGATGGGTGATGGTCGTACCCCGGAAGGGCATTATCTCATTGATTATCGGAATCCAAACAGCCAGTTTTATCGCTCGTTACACATCAACTACCCTAATGTTAACGATAAGCAACGCGCCAGGCGGCAAAGGGTAAATCCGGGCGGGCAGATATTTATTCATGGTTCGCCAAATGGTCTGGCGGTGAAGGCAACATGGAACTCCAGTGTAGACTGGACTTTGGGTTGTCTCGCTGTTTCCAATCAGGCGATGGATGAACTATGGCGGCTGGTGAAAAACGGCACGCCGATAGAAATTATGCCGTGATCGAGGGAGTATACGTCTTTTACTTTGACTGTTTACTAAAAACAAATGATATCATAAGGGAATGTCTCGCAGATTAATCACCATAGAACAATCGCAAATCACAGATGTAACGCTGTTACTCGTCAGCATGTGGCTTGTGTATAGCTTACAATTTTTCTTTGTTTATGATCTTTCTACCTATGGCATTATGCCACGCACGTATATCGGTTTATTATATATCCCGATATCACCCTGGGTACATCACAACACTGCGCATTTAATTTTTAACAGCGTGCCGTTATTGGTGCTAGGCTTTTTGGTGCATTTGAATGGTCGAACTGAATTCTGGTGGGTCACGATATTAATTATACTGTTGAGTGGTCTAGGCACATGGCTCATTGGCAATGCCGGATCCCATGGTGGCGCCAGTGGCTTAATTATGGGTTATTGGTCGTATATACTTGCCAGTGCGATCTTTACCCGTTCCATAAAATCGATTTTTCTGGCGCTCGTTGCCCTGTTGTTTTACGGCGGGATAATTTATGTTTTACTTGATACGCGGCCGCATATTTCATGGGCAGGGCATGCCAGTGGTTTTCTGGCTGGTATAGTCACTGTCTGGATAAAATTAAAAGTAAAAAAATAGTTACTTTGAAAACCGCTGAATTTTATGGCCAGACTTTTAAAGATCAGTAAATATATTTACTTTGCAAGTGTCGCATTAATATTGCTCGCCTTCCTGTTTTGGTCATTCCTTTCATCTGCGTATTACACCGGTTTTTTATTTTTTGGCACAGGGCTATTGTTTATGCCGTTCAGTATTTTATCTGGCCGATATTATTATCGGCGCATGGTAATCCTGTTGACATTGTTTATATTAATTGCTAGTGGTTATGCTGTCGTGGTTGCTGAAATGAATGACAACATCAAAACCTTGTCACAGAAACTCTATACCTATAAAACGCAGCAGCACTTTTCACTACTCGACAAACTCAATATCTATGGGTTGAACATTATGATGGGGGTGGCCGCT
>JANNJI010000370.1:0-3748 GCA_031405795.1 Gammaproteobacteria bacterium | reverse complement strand
TTAAACGTCACGACCTGGCCGATTTCAGTGACCGCTTGCTCAGTTTCCAATACCACCACGCCACTGGCAACCGCAAGGGAATGCACCACGAACAGACACGTCACTACGATGCCCGTGCATAGCCATTGCGAGCCTTGAGCGAACGCGGTCGATGATCCGTGATGGTGTATAGACATATTGTTTAAAATAAACCCCGGCAGTGATCGTGTCAGCGTTAACGTAAGCAACTAAAATACTGACTGGCGTTACTGTTCATTCGTATTATTCTTTTCAGTGGCCTTGCCTTCGGGCTCTTTTGCAGCAGGCGTCTGTTGTGTTGCATCAATGTAGATTTGCAATGACTGTGTATTCGTACCCGGTTTTAATTCGATCTTACTTTGCTGATAAAGCTGCACAATCAAATACGGGCCGCCCTCTGTCGATCCATCGTAAGTCACACTCTCGATCACATCACGATATTCCCTGGGTACTGCGTGGTACTCACCACGCTGTGGCAAGGTATTGTGTCTTTTCACGCTGGGCACGGAATACAGGCGAATGATGAACGTCTTGCTGGGTGTGCGCGGCAAGAACCAGCCGTATTGGATGCTGTGATTAAAATGCACTGACAGCACCAGCCACTTGTCGTAGGGATTCACTTCGATGTGATCGATGGCGTAGCCGCCCAAGCGTTCCATTGTCTGGCTTGCCGGTGGCTTGCCGGGATAACTGGCCGCAAGGCTGTTGCCGCAAAAAAATAACCCGAGCACCATGCCACATACTGGCACGATGTCCGGGTTGGTTTTCCCGCTGATGCGGTCACTCAAGCACATACACAAACTATCAATGTTTAAGCAGCGTACGTCTGCTTATTTATTCCAACTCGTATCGTTTACACTATGTTGCGGTGTCGGTTTATGGCAGGTGCCTGCACAGTTACGGTAGACAGGGTTGCCACTCAGGGTGCGATTCTCATGTTTATTTGCTATGTAATCCCCGGCATGACAACCGGCGCACTCGGGTTTATAGGTTGCCTGATTAGAATAATTAACAAAGGCCCCAGTGTTAGTCGTGTGGCAAGTGGTACAGGCAATTGGCGTACGGTGATCACCCGGATAATTCGGACTGGTATGGGAATACCGCACACTGGTCCTGAATGACACCGTTGAGCCGTGGCAGGTGTCACAGGGTAATGACGTGGTGAAATGTGGCGGGCTTGGGTCATCCGCCATGGTTTTAACCGGCGTCGTGGTGAACCCTGCCAGCGAACCGCCGTGACAACTTGCACACGTACCCGTGACATCGCTGTGTTTGACATTTGCTGCGACGGTGATGACCCAGGTAGAGCGGCTCGTATGGCACACATCGCAGTTATTCGTCGTCGCCATATGGAATTTATGTGCACCGGTCAACTTACCCGTGATCGTGCCGGTCGACACCCGCACGCTGCCGCTGTGGCACGATACACACGTGCCCGTGGCGTCACCGTGATTGAAGGCGGTATTCGGCGTAAACAAGGGATTGGTCGTATTGTGGCAGTTTGCACATGCATTGCTCGTCGCGATGTGGGTGCGGTTTCTGCCATTGGTTTTACCGACCACCAACACACCATTAAAGGTTTGCCCCGTGTGGCAACTTTCACAGGCACCGGTAACCTGGGTGTGATCGACGCGCCACGATGTGGAGAACGAGGAAGTATTATGACAAGACTCGCACACGTTGCTCGTTGCCAAATGGCGTTTGTTTGGCCCTTGCAACTTGCCGGTGGCGGTAGTGCCATTGTGACAGCTGACACAATTCCCCGTGATGCCGGTGTGATCTTTTCCGGTCGCGCCGGCGAAGGTGGTGGTACTGCGATGGCAGTCTTCGCACACATTGCTGGTGCTTCCTACCCGCGTATCATGTCCTTGGTTCTTGCCCTTAATGACGACGCCGCTGCCCAAGGTAATGGTTCCGCTATGGCAACTGACACAGGTACCTGAAACCAGACCGTGATCTACCCGTGTATACGGACGGAAGCTGGTGGTGTTATGACAACTTTCACACGCGCTATCAGTTGTAATGGCGATGTGTGGCGGAACAGCCGCCGACTTGCCTCTGGCAATAGTGCCGTTGTGACAGGATACACAATTAGTCAGGTTAGTGTGATCCGGCTTGGCGCCTGCACCCGTCGCAAAAGAGGTGAAACTCTTATGACAGTCGCTACAGGTGTCGCTGGTTTGTGGATGCGGCCTTGGCGCCTGTTGTTTACCAACAATGGTGACCCCGCTGCCTAACACCGTCGTTCCATTATGGCAGGTAACACACGCGCCCGTCACCGCGCCGTGATCAATAACGCGATAGGGTCTGAAATTCGTTGTACTGTGGCAGCTTTCACACGCATCCGTGGCAGGAATATGCGTTGGTTTTGCCGCAGACTTACCCTTTACCTGGGTGCCATTGTGGCAACTGACGCAACCGGTCTTTATTGTGTTGTGATCAAACCGCCCGCCCAAGAAGGAATTAAAATTCTGGTGGCAGTTTTCACAATTGTTGTCGCTTTGGATATGGGCAGGATTTTTACCCTTGGCCGTTACACCGTTGTGGCAACTGAAACACCCGCCGGTTACGCCGGTATGATCAAAATGCACAGGGCGCCACGCCGTTGTACCATGGCAGGCATCACAACTGGCTTCAGTTGTAATATGCTTAGTGGATTTGCCCGTAGCCTTGACGCCGTTATGGCAATCCTTGCACGAACCCATGACGGAGGCATGTTCGACACGCGCCGATTTCCATGTCGTATCCAGGTGGCAATCATCACACGCGTTGGTCGAGGCAATGTGGGTTGCAGATTTCTTGGTGGCAGAAATCTGTGAGACGGTTGCATGACAGCCTTCGCAACGCTTGGGGATACCTTTGAAGATACCGCGGATATGGCAGGTGTCGCAGGCCAGCTTGGCATGCTCACCGGTCAGCACAAAACCAGTATGGTCGTGATCGAATTTCTTCGCCTTGGCATCGGCGGCATACGACGGTAAAGTCACCAGGTAAAATCCCAGCAACAAAAATATCTGTAGATATTTTGCGAGGGCGGTTACCGTTCCGTTGCTTCGAGTGGCATTGTTGTGTTGTGCTTTCATGGCATCACCGTTGTAGTTTTTAGTTAGTTTTTAAGTTTGATATCATTGAACGACTTGGTTGTGTGGCAGCGATCACATTGCGCACCGAATTGGCCATTGTGCACATCGTCTGAGCGATGGCAGGCAATGCAATCACGGCTGGTGTTATGGGGTATCTTTTTGAGTTCTTCACGGTGGCAGGAATTGCAGTGCAATTTTTTGTGTTCGCCATCGATCTTAAATATTGACTGCTTGTCGTGATCAAAACGCCACACCTTCCAGCCGTTGGGGTTGTGGCATAACTCACAATTGATACCAAGTCGCCTTTTATGGGTGTCATCCTTGGCGTGACAAGCATTGCACTCAAGCGTCGTTCCTTTGTATGACGTTGACAGGTGACATGCCTCGCATGCCGCTGTCGCGTGTAAACCAATCAGGGGGAAGGCGGTTAAATCATGATCAAACCGGACCTTCTCCCGCCAACCAACCTCATTATGGCAGTTCTGGCACAACTTACCCTGTTGACCGCGATGTGCATCGTCATTTTTGTGACAGCTATAACATTCGATGCTGGTTTTTTCCTTGTAGGGATCCTTTTTATGGCAGGTGGTACAGGCCGCCTGTTTGTGTTTGCCCTTTAATTTGAACTTGGTATCTTTGTCGTGATC
>JANNJI010000369.1:0-1567 GCA_031405795.1 Gammaproteobacteria bacterium | reverse complement strand
ATTAATACGTTTGCTGTCCATGATCTGTAATGCCGTGGCGGCGAGTTGGTTGGCTTGAATCGATTTACAGTTGCGGGTCATGATATCCGCAATCTTAATCAGATGGACATTGACCTCACCGTGATCCAGGATGCGGCGCAGGTCGCCATCGGTAAACACGCCCAGTAATTTGTTATTTGCATCAATCACTGTGGTCATGCCCAGACCCTTGCGCGTCATTTCAATTAGCGCGGCACTGAGCGTGGCGTCGGCGGCGACAATCGGAATCGCCGCATCGCGATGCATGATATCCGCAACGTGCAGCAACAGGCGTTTGCCCAGACGGCCACCGGGATGGGAGCGGGCAAAATCATCCGCGGTAAAACCGCGTGACTCTAAGAGGGCGATGGCCAGGGCATCACCCATTACCAAGGTGACCGTGGTGCTGGTGGTAGGCGCCAGCCCTAAGGGACAGGCCTCTTTTTCCACGCTGACATCCAGATTAACGCTGGCCTCACGCGCCAGCCGCGATTGGGGATTGCCGGTTAAGCTAATTAAGGGGACATGCAGGCGTTTGATTAGTGGCACGATGGTGAGGATTTCATCCGTTTCACCGGAATTGGATAAGGCGATGACCACGTCTTTGTTCGTGATCATGCCCAGATCACCGTGACTGGCCTCGCCGGGATGGACGAAAAAGGCGGGGCTGCCGGTACTGGCCAGGGTGGCGGCGATCTTGTTGGCGATGTGGCCGGATTTGCCCATGCCGATCACCACGATGCGGCCCTGACAGTGCAACATATATTCGCAGGCTCGAACAAAATCCTGATTGAGCCGCGGCACCAGTGCCAGGGCGGCGTGAGCCTCATTTTCAATGACGGCGCGGGCCAGGGTAAGAACTTTATTGTTATCCATAAGAGACTTAGTTACTTTTTTCTGGATAACCCAGTTCGGCTAATTTAGCATGAATTACCGGGCGAGTTGCGGTTGATCCGGTCACCGTGACACAACCGGTGGGGATATCTACGGTCACGGCATCGATCCCAGTGATAGCGAGCAAGCCCTCACGAACGCGCGTGACGCAGCCGCCGCATTTAATGTTTTGTGCAAAGAAAATTTCCTGTGGCATGGTCATGAACCTTTGGTTGTCAGTTGATTACAGGGATCCACTCACAACTTAGCGATTCCCTAAATAAAGTATCACTAGGTAAGCGATAAAACCACTCAATAATAGACCGCCTTCGGGTCGGTTGAGGCGCGGGGTACCGCTAAAACCGTAGGTGAAGGCAAAAAAGGCCAAGGTCATACCGATCATGAAGGGATAATCACGGGTTAACACGGCAGGGTCCACCGTCATTGGCGAGATCAAACCCGGCAACCCCAGCACTGCCAATAAATTGAACATGTTCGAGCCGATTACGTTGCCGATGGCAATATCGGGTTCTTTGCGTAAGGCGCTGATTATCGACGCTGCCAACTCAGGCAGGCTGGTACCAATGGCAACAACGGTTACTCAAAGAAGCCACGGTCTTCGGGAATAAGATGTTCCCTTACAGCGTCTTCGTTGAGAGTGAAACCCAAGCCGGGC
>JANNJI010000368.1:0-2158 GCA_031405795.1 Gammaproteobacteria bacterium | reverse complement strand
GGTGCCGAGCAGTTAAAAACCCGTGTACGGATCCCGGATAACAGTCGCTTGTTTGCCGTGGCGCTGTTGAGCAACGGCCAGGTGATCAGCGGTGAACGTGCGATCAAAGTCACGATCGGTGGTTGTGGGGGCGGGGAAGGTGCGGGAGAGTCAGTAGCAAAAGCGAGTTGTTAGGGTAATTGGCACAGGGATGTGCCGAACAATCTTTCTTTGTTCGTAATGCCAGTGGCGCCACTGGTTTTTCTAAAAATAATAAACCGCACCAAACGCAACCGTCTCAATGCTATCGTCACTAATGATGGGGCTGTCTGATATTCCAGTACCCAGCTTTTCATGTTTCACCTGGCCCAACAATTGTATCTGCCGGGTGATTTTCCATGATGCCGTTATTGCGGCATGGTAATTAAGTGACGACTGGCCGTTATAGACCGGCCGCCCGGGGCGGCTTTCATTTGCTTGCACGCCATAAAAGTGATCAACAAGTTTGGAGTCTTGTGCCGTCAAACCGATCAAGGGGGAAAGCGTGAGATTTGGTGTCAGGTTAAATGCTTTACTTAGGTTGATAACCAGTTCACTTCCATCACTTTCTTTGATATCTGTCAGTAATTGTACCGTTAATACAGCAATATCATAGTGGAACCGTGTTGATATGCCAGCAAAGTAAGTTGGCCGGGTTTTATCAATGCCTGCAAGGCTGCCGTTTGGCGCAGACTCGGCATCGATCTCGTAAAAACGCGGCGTGGCCAAAAGCTCCAGGTTATAGTCTTTATTGTTTATCAGCTTAAAGCCAATGTTCAGCCCCTCGATATAGAAATCTTTGTAGTGGTATGCAATGTAGGGCAAAGAAGCTTTTTGATTATCAACCCCTACAAATGGTCTTTCCGCCACAGAAGAGGTAAATCCAATGCCAAGGGAGTATTCGGATTTTGACTGAATATCCAATGTGGATGTTTCGATGGGTACCGGAGCGGCCTGTGTAAAGCCTGAGACACCTATCATGGCGAATGAGAAGGACGTTATTGCGAGTAATTTCTTTGTGGCCATTATTCTGACTGCCAAGTAATGATAAAGCCAAACTATGACATAAAATTATCGCAAAACATTCACGGATGTATCACAATGTGATAATAACGAATGGAAACAGAGTGGACATCAGGTTCCAACGCGAGTATATATATAGAAGAGGGTCAGAGGGAAATTATTTTTAATACTGGCAGGGAAAAATTTCTCTGCCCGTAATGTTGTTGAGTAACCCGCTAGAACGATTCCCATGGATAACCGATGATCACAGAGACTTCCGCTCCTTCATCACCGGTGGCGATATCGCCACGAAACACCAGGCCGGAGGCGGTGACCATGCGCAGGCCCACGCCGTACGAATCACGCCAGATATCGCCCAGCCGGTCTTTGCTGTCTTCGATGGTGCCACGTTCATAAAAGAACGCCACTTGGATGGTGGTGCGAATGTCGCGGGCAATCCAGATATCGAACGGAGTAAATTCTTCAGTCAGGTTCCAACGAAATTCGGTGGCAACGAATCGGGAATGGGCGCCTTTGTAACGTCCATCGGGATAGGAACGCAAACGATCCCAGCCACCCAGATTTTCGACTGAACCATAAGTATTATTGGCGATGATGTTGTTGATCACCTGTTGGCATTGCAGTTGTTGCGCTGCGGTCAAACCCGGATCACTGCAATTTAATCCTTGTTGTGTCTCGACGGCCGCGAAGTTGGTTTCGCCCAGACGGGTCACATGGGCATCGGCTTGAAAATAGTTAAACACCCAAGTTGAGCGCTTGCCTATTGGAATGTAACCAGTCAGGTTATGTTCGAGCTGATAGTAGTCAGCCGCCAACGCGTTGTCACTATTGGACCACCAGCGTGAGAGCTGGTAGCGCAAACCATGCCGGGGGTCGAGATAGTCATCGGTCCAGTCCAGTCGCAGTCCCAGTGTATAAAGTGTAGAACTGTCTTGTATGGCACCATCCGCAGTCTGGATGATGTTGCCGTCTTTGTCGCGTATTGCTTCAAGGCGATTACGTCCGTCCAGTGCGCCACCATACACTTCCAGCATGCAGTTGAACCAGGTGCCGGTTAAGCGTGCGGCGTAAAAATCATTGTCGGTCAGATTCAGGATTGTATAGTCATCTTTACTGC
>JANNJI010000367.1:0-3320 GCA_031405795.1 Gammaproteobacteria bacterium | reverse complement strand
GTCAGCCCTTCGCGATCCCCGCACGCTCTTCGATCAAGGTAAAAATCACACTGGTGTCTTTTTCCCCCAGCCCCGCTGCAAGCGCAGACAGCTGGTAGTGTTGCGCCATGTTCGAGAAGCTCACGGGGATGTGGAGATCCTTCTCGATCGCATGAAAGGTG
This sequence comes from Gammaproteobacteria bacterium, assembly GCA_031405795.1. Lineage (GTDB taxonomy): Bacteria > Pseudomonadota > Gammaproteobacteria > UBA6429 > Thiohalophilaceae > JACQBC01. The sequence goes on along the minus strand of JANNJI010000367.1, from coordinate 3,159 downwards.
TCGCCCATTTTTCATGTTTCTGGCCTTATTCACGTGAGTTTAGCCACAGAAATAGCCTGTACCTGATGTAACACCTTGTTTAATGTGCTATAAATGGCATACCCCTCATCCAACTAAAGCGCGACGGACCTATGCCTACTATTGTCGTGGTTGACGACCAAATCACTACCTTAAAACTCCTATCCAAGATATTAAGTAGCATTAATCGCTTCCCCAACGTGGAGGTTGTGACATTTTCCGACGAAGCTAAGGCACTGACCTGGTTAAAAAGCAATATCGCCGATTTAATTTTGCTTGATTATAAACTGCCCCACATCAGCGGCCTGGAATTGATCACGCTGATCCGGCAATGGCCCCAATACGGTGGCGTACCCATTGTGATTGTCACCGCCTACGATGAACTCAGTATTCGTTATGCGGCACTGGATGCCGGGGCAACCGATTTTATCGGCAAACCTATCGACTATCGTGAATGTCAGGCACGTTGTACCAATCTTTTGTTAATGCGCTCGCATCAATTGCAGATCGAAAACCATAACAAAAAACTGGCGGATCTTGTGACAGCCACCACACACACCGTCATTGAACGCGAGCGTGAAGCGCTTTACCACCTTGCCAAAGCGGGTGAATACCGCGATGCGGATACGGGCAACCATATTTTGCGTATCGCCAAATATTCCCACTTGATTGCCAAAGGCATCGGCATGGAAGAAGATTATTGTGAGCTAATTGAACATGCCAGCCCAATGCACGATGTCGGCAAAATTGGTATCCCGGATCACATCTTGCTCAAACCCGGCAAACTGAATCAAAGTGAATGGGTGATCATGCGCACCCACAGCGAAATGGGTTATGAAATTCTTGCGGGCTCCACGTCAAAATATATGCAAATGGGCGCCACCATCGCCCTTCACCACCATGAAAAATACGACGGATCGGGTTACCCAACAGGCCTGACTGGTAATGCCATCCCCCTTGAGGCACGAATTGTCGCGGTGGCGGATGTGTTTGACGCACTCACCTGTATACGACCCTACAAAACCGCCTGGCCACTCCACAAAGCCATGACCTTTCTCAAAGAACAGGCAAAATTGCATTTTGATCCCAACTGCATCGCTGCCTTTTTGGGCCAGCAACACATCGTCGAAGAAATACATAAAAAATTTGCCGACGAAGGCAGTCTGCATTCGAACAATCTGAAAAACAGCTAATGATAACTTCGCCCTTTAAGCACTTTCTGGAACGTATCCGGCAAGCGCCGGGCCACGAACATGAGCAAGCCCTGATTCGTTTAATCATCGGTTTGAGTGTTTTTTGTTACATTGCCATTACACACCTGGATAATCTCAGCGTTATTTATCTTGTTGCTGCGGAAATATTATTGTACACGGCCGCCGCTATCGGTATCTTTGCCTGGATAGCAATCAATCCTCGCACTGATCGTACACGGTATATTTTCAGTAACATTATTGATATAACCGGCCTGTCTTATGCGCTATATCTCGGCAATGAAATCGGTGCTGCCTTATACCCGCTTTATCTTTGGGTAACATTTGGTTTCGGCTTTCGCTTTGGCAGATTACACCTAGCAATTAGTGCCACACTAAGCATCATTGGTTTTATTGTCGTATATTTGCATTCCGATTACTGGCACCAACACAACGTCCTATATACGGGTTTGTTGGGCGGCTTAATACTGTTACCCCTTTATGTCTCCACCTTATTGACCCGGCTTAAAAAAGCGATTGACCATGCCGAGATTGCCAACCGGGCCAAGAGCGAATTTTTAGCGAACATGAGTCATGAAATCCGTACCCCGCTCAATGGCATTGTTGGTGCGAACGATTTATTGAAATCATTACGGCTTAACAAAGATCAATACGAATACACAGAAGCCATCGACTATTCGGCCAAATCGCTGCTGAGTTTAATTGATAATATCCTCGATATCTCAAAGATCGAAGAAGGCAAAATTGAAATTCACAAAAATGCCTTTGATCTGCATCAATTGCTAAATAATATTATTCGTATGTTCAAATCGCATGCAAACATCAAGGGCCTCGCCCTGAAATTACACATTGATGCCAATGTCCCCTTTGCGCTTGTCGGCGACCACAACAAGCTGCGGCAAATACTCTTTAACCTCATCGGCAATGCGATTAAATTCACCGAGACCGGCGGGGTTACTTTCACGGTATCCGTGTCAACTGAATTGCCCGCTGATAGCAACATAACATCACTTCGTTTCCAAATAAGCGACACGGGTATCGGCATAAAACAAGATGATCAAGCCCGCATTTTTGAGCGCTTTCACCAGGTCGATAATTCTGAAACACGTCGGTATAACGGTTCCGGTCTGGGGACCACTATTGCCAAACAATTGGTTGAATTAATGAAGGGGAAAATCAGCCTCGACTCCGTGTATGGTGAAGGCTCGACCTTTTATTTTTCGTTACCGTTTGAAACCCAGCCAGCTAAAGCAGACTATGCTGCAAGCTTAAAATCATTACATGTGATTGTTATTACTGATATTGGTCGCCGATTACTGAACATCGTCGAATACACCAAGAGCTGGGGCATTACGGTGCATGACTTTACCTCGGTAGAAACCGCGCTGGAGTACATGCGTACCACGCCGCATCAATCACTTGCGCATGCCTTTATTATCGCAAAATCATCCTATGATATTGATGCTGAAAATACCGTCGCCGCTATCCGTCGGCAGGAGGCCTTTGCCTCTGCAAAACTCATTATCGTGGAAGAGGCCATTGAAGAGAAACGACAAGCGGTATTACTAAAATACGGCTACGACTATGTTTTGGCGTGGCCGTTGGATAAAAAACAACTTTACAATGCCTTACATTCTTCGCCCGCCTTACATTTTGATGCGGATAATGTGGTATTTATTTCCGAACAGTCGCCAAGCTATGCACAACAAAAATTTCGCATACTTGTTGCAGAAGATAATATTACCAACCAAAAAATCATTGAACATACCCTGACAAAGGCGGGCCACGTTGTAAAAGTCGCCAACAACGGTGATGAAGCACTCGATATTTTGGAGAACGACCAATTTGATTTATGCATCGTCGACATGCATATGCCGGTGCTGGGAGGTATTCAAACCGTACATCCGGCCACCACACCGGCCCGCACGGC
>JANNJI010000366.1:0-1404 GCA_031405795.1 Gammaproteobacteria bacterium | reverse complement strand
GGTGTCGCGCAGTCGATTGATCAGCGGCTGCACCGCTTCCCCCAATTGCACGACGTTGTTGGCCAGGGTGTGACGGACGAGGTCACCGCCAAACCGATTCAGCAAGTTGGCTTGGCGATACAGGGGTAACGCATCCTGATATTTTGCCGTGACCACCCAGGCCAGGGCGTTTTCCGTGAGCAGGCCTTTGTCGATGAGTTTCTTGGGCGCGGGCGCCGTCTTGATCGCGTTATCGCAACAGGGACAGGCGTATTTCACCCGCTCGTGACGCACCACAGACAGCACGGCCGGTGTAATATCCAGTTGCTCGGAGACCACCACACCAATTTCCGTTAATACATGACCATCGTGCGCGCAGACGCGTTCCGATTCGGGTAATTCATGACGGATAATCTCCCGCGGTAGTGAGGCGTCCAGTGGTTTGCGGCCGGTTTTTTTCTTGGTGTGCGCGCCAACGTGAACCGTTTTCGTGGTTGTCGGTGGTATGGCCTGCGCTTCGGCTTCGTTAAAGAATAAGTCCGTTTGTTGGGGATGGGCGCGAGCTTCGCTCCGCGCCGCATACAGGGCGCGGATACGTGCACTGAGTTGAAGTTTGTAATGATCGCGTTCGAGTTGCGTGCGCTTGAGTTCATGTTGGAGCGCGGTGATTTTTTCCAGCAATGCATCTTGTGGCAAGTGTTTAACTGAAGCTGTCGTGTGCGTTGACATGCGATAAGTAGATCATACTCACGATCACAGTGCAACTTATTTTTTCTTAACTGGCGCGTTGGTACTGCACCGGCGTATGGCCATGCATTGCGGCCAAGTTTATTCCCGCTAATAACCAATGCAGTTGTTGCACGGACAAGGTGATGACCGGGGTATCGGCTTTGGGCCAGATAAAGCGGTCTTGCTCCAGGCGCTTGTAACACAGCCAGAAGCCGTTGTTCTGCCAGAATAGAATTTTGACTTTGTCAGCGCGTTGATTACGGAAGACAAAACAGGCGCTGGAAAACACATCCAAGTGCAGCTCGTGCTCCACCAACGCCGCTAGCCCGTTCACGGCTTTGCGAAAATCAATCGGCGCACGGTGCACATACACCATCATGTCCTGGCTTAGCTCGAACACGGCAGGCTCGCCAACAAGGACAGTAACCCCGCCTCCACCGCGGTGAAGTGCAATTCCAAGCCATTGGGCAAGCGCACCGTGAGGGCGCTGTGCGCCGACTCTACTTGCACCGGCACAAACGCGGTACACGTTACTTTTTTGCGCCGTAACCGGCGTGGCACATCCGGTGCAGCCAACGTCGGCGCTATCTCACCGCGGGCCTTCATCAACTTGTGCGCCACGTAAAGGGTGTGCCGCGATACGCCGTGTTCACGGGCGTACTGGGCAAACGATTGCTGGGCTTGCAGCGCCGCCAG
>JANNJI010000365.1:0-1968 GCA_031405795.1 Gammaproteobacteria bacterium | reverse complement strand
CTTCAAGGCCGTAGCCAACCTCAATACGCATTTTGCGATCGTTCAGCGCGACAACCAGCAACACACCGTTATTTTTATCTTTCTGTCCGATTCCCCATTGGCGGAAGAGTTGATTGGAATAGTCGGCGATATCGTATCCTTGTAGCGACTTGAGTGTGGTGACCACCACCTGATTGGTGGTGGCCTGCTCGTGAGCGGCAAGTTGCGTAGCGATCTCCGATTCAAAGGCCGGAGAGAGAATGCCGGCTTCATCCGCCACACGGCCACTAAGTGCCGGGAATTGCGGTGCAGCCGCCAAAACAGCTGCGTACGTCAACATGATGGTGACGCTGATGAGTTGAAGGCGCGTGAACATTTACTGGAACTTCACCTTTGGCACTTCCTTAGCCTCTGCCGAGGCGGAGAAGGTTTCCTTCACTATCGCATCAGGGTACATCAATGATGCCCACCATTTCCCTGGAATAGTGCGTAGCTCGGTGTTGTATTTTTTCACCGCTTCGATGTAATCACGGCGTGCAACACTGATGCGATTCTCCGTGCCTTCGAGTTGTGATTGCAACGCCAGGAAATTCTGGTCGGACTTGAGTTCCGGATATTTTTCGACAACCACCAACAGGCGCGCCAGGGAGGAAGACAAGGCATCCTGATTCTGCTGAAACTGCTTGAAGGCCGCAGGGTTGGTGAGCACATCTTTCGGCACCTGCATCTGCGCAACCTTGGAACGTGCCTCGACCACTTGAATTAATACATCCTTTTCCTGCTTGGCAAAACCTTTCACGGTCTCGACCAGGTTGGGTACCAGATCGGCACGGCGTTGATACTGGTTCTCAACCTGACCCCAGGCGGCCTTGACTTCTTCGTCATAGGTTGGGATGTTGTTGATGCCACATCCCGCCAGTAGACTGCTGATAAGCAACAACGGTACAAGTGTAATGGAATGAAGCTTACAGACCAGGACATGAAACATGAGATATCCCCTTAGTGAACCAAAGTGAACCAAACACACCTACGGTTCGATTCTACAACAAAAAAGATAAATTGGTAGCAAAGATGATTTCCACCCTGCTCCTATTAGATGTGGGTGCTGCAAGCATTCATCACGGCTTATGCATAAACCGCTTGGTTTTACTGGTAGCCTGCGCGGTTAGCGGATCATCCGGCCAGTAGTGCTTTTTGTATTTGCCACACAATTCTTTTTTGACTTCAAAATACGTGGTCTTCCAGAAACTTTCGAGATCCTGCGTCACTTGCATGGGTTGGTAACCAGGTGACAATAAATGGATCAATAATTTGAACCGGCCATTGATAATAGCGGGTGTCTGTTTTTGGCCGAACAATTCCTGCAACCGCACAGCCAGTACCGGTACTTGCCGATCACTGTAGTCAATGGCTATACGTGAACCACTGGCTACGCTGATGTGTGTTGGCACCAGTTCATCCAGTAGTTTTTGCTGTTGCCAGGGAATGGTTGCAGAAAGAATCGGGGGCAGATTAAGTGATTGCAGTTTTTTGATACTGTTCTGACCGCTTAGATGCGGCAGCAACCAGTCACGCAGATGCTGCAATAAATAAGCATCCTCCATATTGGGCAATTCGAGTTGCGCCAGTTGATGACTTAGTGCCGGGTTGGTTTGTTTCTGCGCGTTCAGGAATTGCACGCGTTGTTTTAGTGACAAAGCATCCATATTCCAGGGCAAGCAAGCCAGCCCAATTTGTTTTACGCCGTCAAGCAGCGCCAGATGCACAGCATCCCGGCTGGCGGATTCATCAACCGCTTCTTCCAGTACCAACGCGCCGAGTTTAACCAATTTACTGGCTTCAACACGTTGCGCCTGGGTATTCCAGATAACGTGGCTGCGTTGCTCAATCAGTTCTGGAAAATATTCCTCGAGTTCGTGCCGCTGAATATCGGCAGCCTTATATATTCTGGCCTCACGTTGTTGACCATCCAATTCAGCGGCCACGATA
>JANNJI010000364.1:0-7578 GCA_031405795.1 Gammaproteobacteria bacterium | reverse complement strand
TATCAGGATGCGTTACCCCTGTATCGCCAAGCCAACTTGCTGAATCGGTTTGGCGGTGACCTCGTCCGTCACACCCTGGCCAACAACGTCGTGCAATTGGGGGAAGCGGTGCAGCCGCTGATCAATCGACTGCGCGACACCTTGGGTGACGCCGACCTGATATACGGCGACGAGACGACGTTGCAAGTGCTCAAAGAAAGCGGTCGGCGTGCGCAACAAAAGTCCTATCTCTGGGTACAGTGCAGCGGCAGCAATCCACCGATCCGCTTGTTTAGCTATGCGCCCTCGCACAGTGCGGCCACGGCACGGGAATTATATGACGACATACGCGGCGTACTCATGAGTGATGGGTATGAGGTGTACGATCAGATCGCGCAGCAGAATTCGCTTGTGCATTTGGCCTGTTGGGCGCACGCGCGACGCAAATTCATCGAGGCCGAGGCGGCGCTACCCAAACAGACCCGCACACCCGACCATCCCGCGCTACAGATGCTGAATTTAATTGGCGAACTCTACGCCGTGGAGAAACACGCCCGCGAACGGGCGCAGGATAACGACAACAACCAGGAGCAACGGCACGCGATGCGGCGGCAGGCGCGACGTGCGCATAGCGTGGCGATCATCGACCGTATCCAATTACACTTGCTGGCGCACCTGCACACCACCGCACCGCAATCGCTGCTGGGCAAGGCATTGCACTATCTGCATAGCCAATGGCCCAAACTGATCCGTTTCCTCGACAACGGTACCTACCCACTCGACAACAACCTCGCCGAAAATGCGCTACGACCGTTTGTGATTGGTCGCAAGAATTGGTTATTCAGCGACTCCGTCCACGGCGCGAAGGCCAGTGCTAATTTGTATTCCCTCATCGAAACCGCCAAGGCCAATGGCCTGGAACCCTACTTCTATCTCGCGCATCTGTTTCGTGAATTACCCAACGCCACCACCCTCGACGACATCGAAAAATTGCTGCCGTGGAAAGTTCAACTGCCCACCGTTAAACGGTAAACCTTTCCCGCTAACACATTCTCTGGCGTGGGGCTAGGACGGTCTTGATTGATCGCTTACGTTAAGTCACATGAATAAACGCCGATCACGCATCAACAGTCACCATCATTGAGTATCACACAAAACACCATCAAGAAAATAAGTCCAACCAAATCATGGGTATCGTTAACCTGGTAATAGGGTGTGTGGCGGTAAACATACGGTGAGTTTCGGTGGCGGCTCCCGTGTGCGTGCTGGCCTGAATAATTGTTTATTTGCGGTGTATTCGCTACTGCACTATGGGCTTTCACCGTACTGATTGCATTGTTATGCCCATAGCCAGCGTGCGACGCACAACCTGACAGGAATATAAACACCACCAAGACCACCGCTGGTTTTTTCATGGCCCGCTTCCTCGCATGAGTATACGGATGAACATAACAATACCCACATGAACCAGGGATTAACATCGAGCTGAATTATCTTTGTTAGCTTACGACGCGGCCAATGTTTCAGGCTTGGCAGCCGTTTCTAAAACCCGGCCAGAGGCTCTCCTCTAACCGGTGTTGTTTGGAATTATTTTCGCAATGTATGATTGATGCGCAGAACGTGACTACTTCCCGGTGTGATTTGCCGCGATATATTCGCCATCCATCGTCAGGAAAATATACAACTTTTGTTTGGCAGAGTCGACGATTTTATCATTTACAAAAACAACCACCCATTCCGAATTGTCTTTAACCACTTTTGTCTCAGCGGAACTTGCCGTGACGGATGTCCAGCTTTTTGCCAATTTTTCTTTCTTTACAAGTGTAGCAACAATTTTTGTAGCGTTTGTTTTTGCTGTTTCCTGATTTACCGGTGCATGAGAATGTGAGTGCCCATGATCGTGGCCGGCTCCCGCCATAACTATGGCCGAGAACAGACTGAGGGAAAAACCAAGTAAAATCGTTTTTAATTGCATAATGTAAGTCTCCTAAAGTGAGTCAATGCTGTCGTGGGTTGTTGGAACTGGGGTTTGTATTGGTTCTGCTTTTTGTAACGTTTTATTTAAATCCAGGCGCTGATAAGTGCCGTTGACTTTCAATACGATGGTTACTGGAGATGGCATATCGTTTTTCCAGTACCACCCATGAGGGCCTGCAAAGGAAGTTGTTAATGAGCCACTTGATTGGCTATCGGTACCTTTTTTAAAACTCTTGAAATAGCCAGTCGTATCACCTGTGGGTTCGCCGTGTAAATCATAAAATAATGCTGCACTATCGGTTTTCCAGACATATTCAAGTGTTGCGCCCTTCACGATGTGAAATTTGTATTCCTTATCGCCCCTGGCTGGAATGGTTATGACGATAGAGTCTTTCCATTTTGCTTGTTGAACATTCTCAGGGCCTGCAACCACGGTTATTTCTTTATTATCTGCCGCGTTTAGATGTGATCCCGCACTGGCAGTAAATTCTTCCGGATTGGCGCTATGCGCATAACCGTGCATCTGCATGAGAAAAAGCAGGCCTCCCGCCAGGATCAGGCTGTAATTTGCTACTGTGCTGAAGGTCTGAAAGGCATGGCTTTTGCGCCAGGCGGTAATAAGCAGCAACATCAGGACCAGGGCGCTGATTTGCCCCAACTCGATACCAACATTGAACGAAATGATATTCAGCAACAGATGATCTTCACTCAGCGGCAGTTCCTGTAGTCGGGTAGACAGACCAAAGCCGTGGATCAGCCCCAAACTGATAATCATTAACATCATGTTAGGTGGATTGATGCTGAGGTATTTTCGAAAACCATCGATATTGGCAAAGGCAATATAACAGACACTCAGGCCAATCACCGCGTCGATAATAAAGTAGTTGAACTGGATGGCATTAAATGTGGCATAGATCAGGGTAACACTGTGACCGAGCGTGAACGCGGTGACATATTTCGCAATATCACGAAAACTGGTCAGAAAAAAAATGATCCCAAATACAAACAACAGGTGATCATAACCGGACAACATATGCGTGGCACCGAGCCACATATAACGCAGGTTACCACCTTCGATAATGGCCAGCTTGTCGGCCTCGGACATTCCGTGTGCGTATGCAAATTGTGATAGTAGACTAAATATTAGCAAGCCTGTACCGAGGTAAAAAAAACGAGTTATAAACTTTCTCTTGGTTAACACTTTGTCATTCTCCTGAATCGTCTTGCCCATCTGTTCGTGGTAGGCCCCGTGTTTAGTTGATCGCAGTACTTGTGAACCACATTTGTCACTTTCATCCGGGAAACTGGCCTTATGAAACTTGAGTTACAGGCGTCCATTCTTTTCAACGCCGGTCACCCAGTAAATGCCGTGCCCTTCGACGTGACTGCTTGAGTTGCGTAACGTGTCAAGCACCGTGCCCACATCGTTGTCTTGCAGCAAAATATCCACCCGCACCCGCGGCGTGTAACCGACCACCTTGTCGCGTGCTGACAGGAAAGGATCACTTTCAGCCTGGACCCCGTGTCCTTCCACATGACTAAAGGTAAATCCCGATACCTGCGTTATGCTGCGCAACTGGTCAGCCACGTCCTGTTGCGCGTTGGTGTGAATAATGAGTGTGAGATTTTTCATGCATGTTCCTCCGCAGTGGATTGGGTTTGTTTCGTGCGCCCTTCGAGCCAGGCGTATAGTGTGGGCAAGAGGATCAAGGTTAATAGTGTAGACGTGAATAAGCCGCCAATCACTACCACTGCCAGCGGTCGCTGCAGTTCAGAGCCGGGTCCGCTGGCGACGAGTAACGGCACTAGGCCGAGGCTGGCGATCAAAGCTGTCATCAATACTGGTCGCAGTCGCCGTTCGGCCCCTTCCTGCACTGCCTGCAGGACACTACGCCCACTTTCGCGCAACTGATTGATGTAAGTCACCATCACTACACCATTGAGTACTGCAACACCGAACAACGTTATGAAACCTACCGAGGCGGGTACTGACAAATACAACCCAGACAGATACAGGCTGACAACACCGCCGATCATGGCAAACGGGATATTCAGGATAATCAAGCCGGCCTGGCGCAGTGAGCGAAAGGTAATAAACAGCATTAAAAAAATCAGCGCAATGGCAATAGGCACCACTAAGGTCAGACGCTCGGCGGCGCGTTGCTGGTTCTCGAACTGACCACCAAAGGTAATATAATAACCCGGCGGCAGCGGTACTTTGGCTTCAATAGTACGCCGTACTTCATCGACGAAACTTACCACGTCTCGGCCCTCGACGTTGGCCTGCACCACCACTTGACGCTTTGCTGATTCGCGCGCAATTTCTACCGGGCCATCGACTTCGCGGACATCCGCCAACAGCTGCAATGGAATTTTTGCCCCGCCCGGTGTCTCCACCAATAAGGCTTTAATATCATTAGTTGAGGTACGTGCAGCTTGCGGATAACGCAATACAACTCCTGTACGTCGGTTACCTTCAATAACTTCCGTTGCCACCTGACCAGCAACCGCTGTCTCGACCGTCATATTAATATCCTCAATATTGATGCCATAACGGGCGATGCTAGCCGGGTAAATCTCAACTTGCAGGTAAGTTTGCCCTGACAGGCGACCACGGAACACATCCACTGCGCCAGTAGTACCTGTCACCAGGTTTTCAATTTGCGTAGACAGCGTTTCTAATGTTTTCAGGTCGTCACCATAAAGCTTGATGGCCATAGCGGCACGCACACCTGTTAACATTTCCGAGACCCGCATATCGATTGGTTGCGTAAAGGCGATATCGAGGCCCTCGAAGCGTTTGAGTTTTTCACGGAATTTTTCCAACAGAGCAGCCTGATCGATGCTCCATTCACTACGGGGGCGCGTAATAATAAAATTATCCGTCTGGTACAAGCCCATTGGATCCATACGCAATTCATCTGCCCCGGTGCGTGACACCACGCCAATCACTTCCGGAATTTCCATGAAGGCTTTTTGAATGGGGGCATCCAGTTCCAGTGAATGCGCCAGAGAGATATCCGAGGCCTTTTCCACAATTATTACTGTGGCGCCTTCATCCATCACTGGCATAAATTCCTTACCGATATGCGGGAACAAACTCACTGTCCCAAGCAGCGCCAGTACTGCCACTCCCACGGCGATAAGACGAAAACGCAACGCCCAACGCACTACTGGACGATAGATTGTCTTTAATCCTGTTAATAACCAGCCATCGTTTGCGTGACCACCCCGCATCAATACACTGGCCAGCACTGGGATCACCGTCAATGACAAGATCAGCGAACCGATCAGCGCAAAAGAAATAGTCACTGCTAATGGCGTGAACATTTTACCTTCCAGACCAGTCAGACTAAACAGTGGCAGGAACACAACAATGATAATCAGGCTCCCGCTGATCACGGGCGTGGCTACTTCCAATACGGCCCGGTAAACCAAATGCACACGACTAACACCTTTGGGCGCATGGCTCAATTGCGTGTGAATATTTTCCACTACCACCACGGCCGCATCCACCAGAATACCAATGGCAATCGCCAAGCCACCCAAGGACATCAGGTTGGCTGAGACCCCTGATAATCGCATCATGATAAAGGTAAACAACACCGACAACGGCAGGATCAAGGCTACCGTTAACGCCGCACGCAGATTACCCAGCATAATAATGAGCACTATCAAAACCAGAACCACCGCCTCACCCAGGGCCTTCTCTACTGTCCATACTGCTTCTGTTGTCAGATCACTGCGATCATAAAATGATACGATCTCGATGCCTTTGGGTAGTGTTGGTTTGAGGGCATCCAGTTCGCGCTTGACCCCCTCAACCGTGGTGCGACTATTCGCGCCTTGACGTAATAGCGCCAGACCCGTCACCACCTCACCCTTACCGTCGGCGGTGACGGCGCCATAACGGGTCAGCGATCCGATTTGTACGGTAGCGAGCTGGCCAAGTTGAATCGGCACGCCGGTACGTGTAGCCACAGTGACACGACGGATATCCTCTTCCGTGCGTAATAGGCCAAGGGTTCGCACCAGCAGCATTTTGTCACCGCGCTCAATACGGTCGCCACCCGCATTGCGGTTGTTCTTTTCCAGCGCTTTTTGCAGATCATCCAATCCCAGACCAAATCGCACCAGTGCCTTGGGATCCGGGATAACTTCAAAAGCCCGGACTTCACCGCCCAACGAGTTTACGTCGGCGACGCCCTCAACAGTTCGCAGGCGCGGACGAATCACCCAGTCCTGGATGGCTCGTAATTCACTATTGCTGTAGCCCTCACCCTTGATGCGATACATATACAGCTCGCCCAACGGTGTCGTAATCGGCGCCAGACCGCCATCCACTCCCTTAGGCAAAGTACTCCACACTTGGTTGAGCCGTTCACTGACCTGGTTACGTGCCCAGTAAATATCAGTACCATCCTCGAAATCAATTTTGATAATACTCAAAGCATATTTGGTCACCGAACGCAGTACCGTTTGCCGAGGCAACCCCTGCATTTCCATTTCAAGCGGAGAAGTAATACGGCTTTCTACTTCAGTGGGCGATAATCCCGGTGCCTTGACGATGATCTGTACCTGGGGCGCGGAGATATCAGGAAAGGCATCAATGGGCAGGGTTTTGAAAGCCCAGACACCGCCAACCGCCAGCGCCGTTGCAAGCAACAGGATCATCAGGCGTTGTATTAATGAAAAACGTACCAGGCTGGCAATCATGACTAGTTCACCTCATCCAAATTAGTTACAGGGCTATTGCGCAGTAGAAAAAGTCCGGCGGATTTGCGCACCTCGGCCAATTCCACCCAACCCTCCTGCAATAACTCAAAATAACGCTGTTGTGCGTCAAAGTAAGTGTTATTGGCATCGATGAGTGTCAGGATATTGAGTTCACCGGCGTCAAAACCCTTGCGGGTAAGGGTAAATACCTTTTGCGCGGGCTGCAGCAACTTATTCTGATAGTGCTCGGCCTGTTTGATCAGGTGTTCGAGATGTAAATAACTCTTGTGCAGATTGGTTTGTAATTCACGCTGCTTAAGATCTAGCTCCGCTTTTGCCTGATGAACCGCATAGCGTGCCTGACTGACACCGCCGTTGTTCTGGTTCCACAAGGGCACCTGAACACTCAACATAATCCCGGTAAAATCTTCACGACCATTGGCGAGGAAATCTTTCTCTCGGTATAGCGTTAACGTGGGATCGTCAAAGCGCTGTGCTTTAGCCACCGCGACCCCAGCCTGGGCGAATGCAACCGCCTGTTTGTCCACCTCCAAGGCAGGATGATCTTGCAAAATATTCTGTATTACTTTGAATTCCGATAATGCCGCTACCAATGTGAGGGGTGCCAGTTTTAATTCGGTTTCAACTGGTATTTCCAGTAAGGCCTTAAAACTGGCAGCGGCCTCATAGTATTCACCCTCGGCCACGTCTACTGTCTGTTTTGCCGCTTGCTGCACAATATCCAGTCGCATGCGCTCCAATGGGGTCAGATAACGAATTAAGGGATCGTTGTCTGTGCGTTTACGACCTGTATTTTGATAACGGCCTGCTTGTTGAAAGCGCTCTTCTGCCAGTTGCAACTTTGCTTCTGCCAGCTGGAGGGCATGAAAACGTTGTGCCACCTTA
>JANNJI010000363.1:0-12423 GCA_031405795.1 Gammaproteobacteria bacterium | reverse complement strand
CACAACAGAACCGGTATCTATGCAACATTTTGAAAAATCTTTAAAAGAACTTGAAGGCTTGGTTGAACGCATGGAAAAAGGCGATCGCAGTCTTGAAGAATCACTAAAAGACTTTGAACGAGGCGTGGCATTAACGCGCAGTTGTCAGGAAGCCTTAAAGGCCGCCGAACAAAAAGTCCAACAGTTGATAGAACATAATGGTAAACCGCTCCTCGCCCCCTTTGATGAACCCATAACCCGTGATTGAGCTAATCTTTCTCGATGACTGGCAACACCGCGTCAATAACGCGCTCATGCGCTGGTTACCCGCTGAGGCCATTGCACCACAACGCCTACACCAAGCGATGCGCTACGCGGTGTTAAATGGCGGTAAACGCGTACGCCCCTATCTGGTCTATGCCGCAGGTTCGGCCCTTAACGTGCCATTAGATCGCTTAGACCCCGCTGCCTGTGCCATCGAAGTGATTCATGCCTATTCACTGATTCATGACGATCTACCCGCAATGGACGACGACGACATGCGGCGTGGCAAACCCACCTGCCACAAGGCCTTCGATGAGGCCACTGCCATATTGGCCGGTGACGCATTACAAGCCCTGGCCTTTCATATTCTCAGTCACGGTACAGATAAAATTATTCCGGCCGAACAACGTCTGGAAATGCTCGATACCCTAGCTACTGCCAGCGGTTCCCGCGGAATGGCGGGTGGCCAGGCCATTGACCTGTCAGCGGTTGGTCGCCAGCTCACCGAGGCTGAATTGGAAAACATGCACATTCACAAAACCGGCGCCTTGATCCGTGCCAGCGTGAAACTGGGCGCACTGTGCGCAATCCCCAATGATGCAGATAAACTCAATGCGATGGATCATTATGCAAAATGTATTGGGCTTGCCTTCCAGATTCAGGACGACATCCTCGACGAAGTGGGCCACACCCCGACCCTGGGCAAAAATGCCGGCGCAGATCGCCACAAAAATAAACCCACCTATCCGTCTATCTTAGGACTCGCTGAGTCACGCCGTTTAGCTGAGGATTTATGTGAGGATGCCTTGGCAAGTCTCACTGGATTTGATATGCACGCAGAGCCGCTACGGCAATTAGCACATTACATTATTGATCGGACGCATTAATCGGTTTTTCGGTATACCAACAGCAAAAACGCGGTTGGTAAAAACCGCCACCTCGTATAAAACGAGGTGATGGTCGGTACTATCTGGCTTGACGCAAACTAGTTGTTTAAAGCCACAAAACTATATTGACGGTCTTTATCCACATTTAACACTATTTGCATCTTACTGGTGTTAGGTTTAAATGCTTTTCCATTCACCAACACTTCGGTCTTGACGGGGTAGACACCCTGGGGCAGACCAACCGGTGGAGTAAACTTGAACTCATTTGTAAATGCGCCACTCTTCTTAGTTTTTTCATTCACGGGTTTAGCCAGTGACGAGATCATGTCCTTGTTATTTGCAGCATCATAAATTTCGATCTTTTCCTGAATCTCGACTACTTTAGTTTTATCGCTAGGAACAACCACAAGAGAGGATTGGATCAACACCTCTTTACCTGCCGTAACAATTTCACCGGGTTTAACCGAGCTTTTATATTCCGTTACCTCCGGCTCCGACGGCAAAGCCTTGTGTGTCTTTAAATAGTCACTAATGACTTTATCTTCCGGACTGATTTGCGTAGAATTATAACTAATTACCATGTCATGAATAATCTTCGCCGCAATCCCAATAGCCACCGCTGTCGCCGCTCCTTTGATAGCTTCTCCTTTGCGACACTTTTTTGGATCGGCCTTTTTGTCACAATCCTCTTTATTTGGTGACAGTTTCTTATCCAGGTCACCCAACCCGAGGCCGGTTAATAGTCCCATCGATGTAACAATTACTACTGCTGCTGTAAACAGTTTACTGCTTTTCATACTTTTCTCCCTTTTTAATAAACATTATTGAATTGTAAATGCTTTTATCCTGGCAAGCTCCTGTTGTGCGTCTTGCTTGAGCTTAATGGCCTCGCGAAAACCCGGTAAATACTCCAGTGCTGCGTCAGATTTATTAATGGCGCAATCATAATTTTTTCTCTTATAACAATCCATACCCTGCTCAAACGCGATTTTTGCTTTCACCAGTGCGTCTTGCTGTTGAATTTTTGCATAGGACGCTTTCTGATAAAGCGTCTCCGCACTTACATCACCGGACTTATAGACCAGCGCTTGCTTTGCAAGTTTCATGCTGCAATCATATTCTTTTTTATTAAAACATGTCTCGGCGTTTAACATATTGTCTTTGTAATTTTTGACATCACTGGCAGTTTTTAGGTGGTTCTTTGTCTGTGCATCCTGTGCGCGTTTGGCAATATCCAATGCAAATTGATTATTCGGGTCCTGATTTAAAATCAAGGTGCTGTTGTCAATCACGCAATCATATCGTTGCTCTGCAAAACAGCTGGCTGCCATATTAGTAGCAATTTTTACATCAATCTTTTTCTGAATATCCGCCAGCAAGAGGGAGGTTGGTGACAACTGTTTCAATGAAGCCAAATTAACCCGTGCACAATCGAAATTGTCTGTCTCCACGCAGGACAGTGCTGCATCGAAATATTTCTTTTCCTGGACCTTCACATACGCTTCGTTTGCCTGTTGTAATAAATCTTTGGCGCTTTTGTTATTTGGTTCCATTTTCAGGATAGCGTTAGCACTTTCAATACCACAAGTATAATCTTTGTTATTATAACATTGCACACCTTTCTTCAGTGTCTCTGCAATGACTGCCGATAATTCATTCGGCGCAAAAAAATTATAATAACCAAGAATACCCGTCACCACTATCAATACCGCTGCTGCAATCAGCAGTAACATGTTTTTTCTTACGTAGGTAAATTCATTTAAGAATTGTTGTACCGTGGGTGTCCTTTCGCTACGCTTCAATCTCAAGCCTGATTCAAGCGCCTGCCACTGACGTTTATTAAGTTTGGTGATACGTGCTGGTTTTAATTTTTCTTCTAAAGCCTGGTCAGCCGCTTTTCGGTTATAGGGGTGTTTACCGGAAAATAGTTCATAGGCAATCACCGCCGCCGCAAAGACATCATCGCTTTGATCCGGTGGTTCACGCTGAATCATTTCCAGACTGGCATACGCGGGTGTCAGAGCCCCCAGCGCACCTGCATCAAAGTTATCCTGTTTCTGCGACCCGGAAGTCAGTCGGGCAATGCCAAAGTCGAGGATCTTGGCGCTTTCGTTGGTAATAAAAATATTACCGGGTTTCAAATCCGAATGAACTATATTTTTCTTATGCGCATAAATCAGGGCAGCACAATAATCTTTCATGATTTTAACCGCCTCACCCACCTCAAGTCCTTTGTTGTGGGATTTAAGAAGGCTTTCTACATCTTCCCCATTCAATAACTCCATTGTCATGTAAATGACCGCACCATCCCGATCAAAATCGTGCACCGAAACAATATTTGGATGGGCTAATATCTGGGACTTGCTTGCCTCGCGTTGCAGCGTAACAAAAGCATCCGGGTGATTCTGGAAATCTTGATTCAGTACTTTGACTGCCACAAAGGGGTTTAAATCATTAGCTTCGAGTTTACGCAAATCCCGTGCTTTATACACCGTTCCCATGCCACCACAACCGAGAATCGAGTCAAGCACAAAGCGGTTATTCAGAATGATTTTATTATTGGCCAAGGCAAGATTTGCTGCCTGGCGGGCCTTCTCAAAACCGACACTATTGTCACTGGATTTCAGGGCGTTACTGATTTGAGTCAGGGCACGAATCTGGCCTGTTTCCAGGCTCGGACTAGTTTTTATTACGGTCTGATTCGCATTGGCAGCCGACGGCTGCCCTGCATGAGCAGGTGTCTTGCCCGCTGGTGGGTCAATCTTGCGTGGTTTAATAACCGTCGCGTTGTTTTTATCTGATTTATCGCTATTGTCCATAACGTTCTTTATTATGCGTGACCTATTATGAGGCGAGATTCTACAATAAAATCACTACTATTGCCTTAACTTTGCCCAGGATCAATTGTCATTTGGCACTTCATCTCTCCACAAGTTCCCTAGTATTTAGGGGGAGACGTCCCAAGGGTGCGCCAGGGAAGACCGGAATTTATGCTTAATCCCGAGTACAGCCAAAAATTCGTGCCCCACCATTTCACCAACGGCCACATTAGCAGATTTTATCTGTAAATCATGCTTATCCTCTTGCAATACGGTGGGGTAGCCGCCAAGATCGTCACTGATCATAAATACTAGGCCTCATGCAAAACAACCACCTGTATCCGCTGCTCTGTGCTGTCGACACCCCCGAAGAACTTCGGTTGTTGTCGATGGAACAATTGCAACCCCTCGCTGATGAATTGCGCCAGTTCCTCATCCAAAGTGTGAGCAACACAGGTGGCCATTTGTCTGCGGGATTAGGCACGATTGAGCTCACCATCGCCTTACACTACGTCTTTAATACACCCCAAGATCGGCTGGTCTGGGACGTTGGGCATCAAACCTATCCGCACAAGATATTAACCGGTCGTCGCGAGCAGATGACGACCCTTCGCCAAAAGGGGGGGATGGCTGGCTTCCCCAAGCGCGATGAAAGTCCCTACGATACGTTTGGTGTTGGCCACTCCAGTACCTCCATCAGTGCTGCATTGGGTATGGCCATCGCCGCACAGCAACGCAACCTTGATCAACATGTGGTCGCCATTATCGGTGATGGCGCGATGACGGCTGGTATGGCCTTTGAGGCACTCAACCATGCCGGTGATCTGGACGCGAATTTGCTCGTTATCCTGAACGATAACGACATGTCGATCTCCCCCAATGTGGGTGCGCTCTCCAATCATCTGGCACGCATCCTATCAGGTCGATTGTATTCCAGCATGCGCGAAGGCAGTAAAAAGGTGCTGGGCGTCATGCCTTCGGTCTGGGAATTGGCCCGCCGCACCGAAGAACACGTCAAAGGCATGGTCATCCCCGGTACTTTGTTTGAAGAGCTGGGCTTTAACTACATTGGCCCGATTGATGGTCATGACCTTCCTACCCTGGTTAAAACCCTCGACAATTTAAAACACCTCAAAGGCCCACGCCTGCTGCATGTCGTCACGAAAAAAGGCAAAGGCTACCAGCCCGCAGAAGAAGATCCCTGTAACTATCACGGGGTGGGTAAATTTAATCCGGAATCCGGCAAGCTCGAGGCCAGCAAACAAACCGGCCCGACCTATACGCAGGTATTTAGCGATTGGTTATGTGACATGGCCGCGCACGACGAGCGCCTCGTGGCAATTACGCCCGCCATGCGCGAGGGCTCGGGGCTGGTTGCCTTTTCTGAACAGTTTCCGAATCGGTATTTTGATGTCGGCATCGCCGAACAACACGCACTGACCATGGCCGCAGGCTTAGCCTGTGAAGGCATCAAACCCGTGGTTGCAATCTACTCCACGTTTTTACAACGCGCCTATGATCAATTGATTCACGACGTGGCCCTGCAAAATTTACCGGTCTTATTTGCACTCGACCGTGCGGGGGTCGTTGGGCCCGATGGACCTACCCATGCAGGCAGCTTTGACCTGAGTTATTTACGCTGTGTTCCGAATATGGTGGTGATGGCCCCCGCCGATGAAAACGAATGTCGGCAGATGCTCACTACTGGATTCTTCCATAATGGCCCAGCAGCGGTGCGCTACCCACGTGGCCAGGGTCCAGGGGGCAACATTGTGCCTTCGCTCACCCCATTGGCTATCGGTCGCGGCGAGATTCGCCGACGTGGTGAACGCGTAGCGATATTAGCGTTTGGCTGCATGCTCGCGGACGCCCTCAAGGCGGGAGACGTATTGCATGCCACGGTGGCTAACATGCGCTTCGTAAAACCCCTGGACAGAGACCTCATCCTGCAACTGGCTGACAACCATCGCCTCCTGGTCACGATAGAAGATAACGTTGTGATGGGTGGTGCCGGGAGTGCTGTCAACGAAGCGCTGGCCCATGCCGGGCGCACAGTACACGTATTAAACCTGGGCTTACCCGACCGTTTTCTCTCCCATGGCACCCGCAATGAACTACTGGCTGAGGCTGGTCTTAATGCCGATGGGATAATCCGCCAGGTGGAAGCACTCCTGGGTCAGTTACCCCTTGCCAAGCGCACTACGCTTGCCTAGTCTTTTCCCGAGTAAATTAATCAGGTATTATGGCGAAACGTTATAGCATGAAGATCGTAACGGATTTTGCAGCCGCCCATTGGTTGCGAAATTACAACGGGGTTTGTAATCGTCTGCACGGCCACAACTGGAAGGTGGAGGTCGAGGTGGTGGCATATGACTTGGATGAGGTCGGCATGGGCCTGGATTTTAAAGACATCAAAGATGCCACCAAGGCGTTAATCGGTGAGCTGGACCACCGCAACCTCAACGACTTGTCACCGTTTGACAAACTCAACCCCACGGCAGAAAACATTTCGGCGTATCTCTACCAGGAATTAAGCGCCAAGATCAATACGGCACGGGTCAGGGTTAATACGGTTACCTTGTGGGAAACCGAACGTGCCTGTGTCACGTACAGCGAGGAATAAACATGAGTAGTTCAAAAGTGGCTGAAGCAGTAAAACCCATTGAGGATGTGCAGAACCGCACGGACAAGCGCAATATTCCGATCAATAAGGTGGGGATTAAATCCATTCGCCATCCGGTACGGGTACGCGATCGCAGCAGCGGTGAACAACACACCATCGCCATGTTTAACATGTACGTGAACCTGCCGCATAATTTCAAAGGCACCCACATGTCGCGCTTCGTTGAAATCCTCCATCATCACGAACGCGAGATATCGGTGAAATCCTTTAAGGAAATCCTGCGGGAAATGACTGAACGCCTTGAAGCGGAATCCGGCCATCTGGAAATGAGTTTCCCTTATTTCGTAACCAAGAAAGCCCCAGTATCCGGCGTCGAAAGTTTAATGGATTATGACGTCACCCTGATTGGCGAGCGGCACCAGAATGAAAACAGCACTACCATCAAGGTCGTCGTGCCTGTGACCAGCCTGTGTCCTTGTTCAAAGAAGATTTCAGACTACGGAGCACACAATCAACGCTCCCACGTCACCGTCACCGCCACCATTAATGAATTTGTTTGGATCGAAGAATTAATCGATGTGGTTGAACAAGAGGCTTCGTGTGAATTGTACGGCCTGCTTAAGCGTCCCGATGAAAAAGCTGTCACCGAACGCGCCTACGACAACCCCAAGTTCGTCGAGGATATGGTCCGCGATGTCGCCGCCCGCCTCAACGCCGATGACCGTATCAGCTACTACGTGGTCGAATCTGAAAACTTCGAATCAATCCACAACCACTCGGCGTATGCCTTGATCGAAAAAGACAAGACGAAGAAAATTCACTGAAGAGAAAAAGATCGCAGATCTCGATTTCTTTCAAAATAACATCCCTACGAACGATTTTACTTTTTTATTACTGCTCAAGGCATGCTGGTCGTTGTGCCGGGGAAAGTGGATCAGCAGTCAAGGTGCGCAGATCAACATCACACAAACCAATCAGCACCACCTCGCCAGCCTTACTGACACGGAACTTGCCATAGCGGGCAGTACTATAGAGTTGGCCAAGTCCTTCTTGGAAAAAATACGCGTCCGTGGCGACTTTAACGCGTTCGCCACGGTTGCGATAACGTAACAGCTGTTCATCGACTGCCAGTGATGCCCCGTTCACATACAAACGCACAAATTGCGCGACTCTTTTGTCATCCGGCTTGACCACGGCATAGCCATCTGTCATGTCTTTTCCTGCGGCGCTTTCGATCTCTTGGGCAATACGGTAGCGCAGCGTCATGTAGTCACCTTGCATTATCGAACGCGGATCACGTGGTGCCATGTCCAATAACAACAAGTCACCTTGTGCCAAGATGCGTTCTTTACTGAAAATGACAAAATTTGTTACCAATAAAACAATAACCAGGCCCACCCACACCAGTAACTTACGCATGGCGTGTCACCTCTTGGCTGCCTGCTTGTTTATGGAGAATATACCAAGCCAATAATAAAAAGCTGCCCGTGCCAATTAAGGTATAGGACTTATGTAACAGCGACACTTCTATGCCGTAGAAAAATGCGGTAAGAAATATCACAAAGAAAGTAATGGCGATACCGATGACGATGCGATTTGCTGAATGATACCCTAACAATAAGATCACGAATGACAGAATCAAACCGGGGGCATTCCAGCTCAACAAGATAAAACATACCGCCCCCACCAGCGCCACGATCTTGATGGATTCACGCACAGGAAAAGCTGCATTGGCAGTGATTCGCAACAAGGCGTAGAGCAAGACCCCGCCCATGCCGAGCGTGGAAATCCATGGTTTGGGAAAAATCATGTTCTTGAAATTAAAGTCAGGAAGAATATACGCTGTGGATACCAGCATGACACACAACAGTCCAATCAATATGCCATATTTTAGTGGGTTAAAGAACTCTGCGGCTTTAGTCGAGTAAATTTTCTGTTCGGCGAGCACCAATAAGGTAAAAACTATCGCCAATAAAAATAAAATACCATGAACAAGCAAGGGGACGTGATTCACATAAATCAAGATAATCGTTTCGCCAATCATGGCAACTATCGCCAGGAATCGCAGGGTACGATCCGGGTAGACCAAGAACAATATGCCTTGGCTGACAAATAGTCCCAACAAAACAACAACCTCATCCTGGTTACTGGAGAAAAAATTATAGTTCTGTTGAATGACCAAGCCAATCGCTAATAACACCTCACCAGCCAAGGTTATCGCCAGCGCGACCTGCGCGAAAAACTCCTGTGACTTTTTCGTACGTAACAGGGTGGCGCTGACCAAACAAAACAGACTAAATACCAGCAACGCACTCTTTCCCAATAAGTCGTCAAAAACAGCCCAGCCTAACAACCCGATGAAACCAAGGAAGAAGAAACTGGCAATCCACGCACCAAAGGCAATCAGACTGCGAATATACCAAGGGGATTCCTCGATTTCTTCTGTCAATCCGCTACGGACATCTGGTTGCCAACCGTTCTCGATCAGGCCTTCCTGTTGGAGCTGGGTAAACACTGTATTAATGCTTGGCAATGTCGATTTCATTCCATTGTTCTCCATTTAATCCGCACGGACCGAAGCCAGCGGGCCATAAAATAAATTTGGCCGATAATGGTGCCGCCAATAAAGAAAAACATAAAAAGAAAACCCTCAAAGTCCCACCGAAATGCGTCCCCTGCACTGACAAAGAGTTTAATTACTAACGAGGAAATAACGACAACAACACTAAATGCCAAAATGGCGAGCATAAACATATCACGGCGTTTGAATTGATAAAACCACAGCCCTGCTGCTGTTGCCAGCAGGTAAAAAAACGGGCTAAGCAACAATGCACGTTCGGCAAAATCAGAGTGTTGAACAAAGATAACTGACACGGTATTAGCCATGATCAATCCCAACACCAGAAAACCCAGAATACGCGGCAAGTAACGCCCTTGCATCCAAGATGTGGCACGCAGTGCCAGCACTTCCCATGCAACCAAAATAACTATATTGAACATATACAACCACTGTGCCAAACCAAAATCCAGCAATTGACCTAACAGCCGCTCAAGTGGTGAGCCACCGTCAAATCCATCCCACCGCAGCGGATGTAAGATTTGTGCCCAATATAAAATGAACCCAAGATTAATTAAAACGATCTCTAACAACCATAACCCTGCTGAACGCGCCGCGATAGCCCATGCAAGGATCAATAGTGCCCATGCGACGAACAGACTATAGGGATCCGCACCCGTCTGATATGTTTGTCCAACCATCGCCAAGCCAATACCCGCACACACGGCTGCTATCACCAATAACGCCTTACTCACTGGATTGTCCAACCCACGCAGAGCAGCAGCAACAACGGCTATCAGCATCAATCCCTGGGGCAAGGCTAATTTGTAATAATAAGGAAGTGCCGCCCAGTTGAAGGCAAAAAACGACATGATACCTACCATGAGCAATGATACACCGCTGATTAAAAACAATCGTTCGAGAAAGAAGCGCCAGTTATCTGAGCTTGGGCTATGTCCGGCGGTCTGCATACTGCGAATAAACGCAGGCCCTGATAATTTGAGAAACTGTGCGAGAAAACGCACTCGGCTGCTGGTGGCAGGTAGATTTTCTAATGGTTGTATTTCCATGCGCGATATCCTAACCCAACAAGATTGCTGACGTTAGCACAGGTTGTATTAGGATTCCTAGCAGAAATCACACGGTAACGTTAGGGAGACAATTAAACAGTGTTTACTTTTCGCGAAGCAGCATCATCTGCCCTTCACGCAGCAAATCAATCCGATTCAAGAACGAAGCGCCGAGTAATACCTGATTATCGGCGGGTGCATCGATCACCGCACCTTCAACATTTTGCAATTCAATCTCACCAATGCGCACCGATTGTAACTTGACGACATACACAGCCACCTTACCCGCTGCTGTTCCAGCAACGCCTTGTTGACCTTCGTAGCGAAAATTAATCCCCAAGCGGCGCGCTGTATTTGCGTTCATGGCCACCCAACTGGCACCTGTATCCACCATAAATTGCACCGGCTGCTGGTTGATGGAGCCGGGAATGATATACATACCCTTTTGCGGCCAGATGCGTGCTTCCCCTTTGCGCTCATTATTCGTCACCACGCTGGCACTAAACCGCGTACCCAGCGCATGACGATGTTGTTTACCTTTGATATCAAGCACGGCTTCCTCACTATTGGCGGAGATCAATTTTATCCCCTCGGGCGATGTCTCACCGACACGCAACTTGCGCTGTTTACCATTGACTTCAAGGATAGCCATATTCTGGAATAAGCCGTATACATGCACGTCCATTGCCTGCGCGGAGAACGTGACAAAGATAAATACCGTGGCAAGTATACGTCGATGCATGTCAGTTAACTCTCACCTGCTATTTTGCTTTTCTAGTGCGAATCAGATAACGATCACCTTTTGGTTTGGTCATATCGATACGCACGCGCCGCTTGCTCCAACCATGTGGCTTGGCTTGTGCTTCAAGAAAAATAACTTTGGCCGTATTTGGAATAGTGATGTTTGTCTTGTTATCGGTAAACGATTTCTTCTTTTTGTGTGGGTGATACAACTCCTGACTCGCCAGCACATTTTTCTTGGCATCGACAATACGCCAACCATTCGCATAGTGTTCATAACTCTCATCATCGTGGCGCAATGTCACGTGCACGGTCCAGGTTGGGCCTGTCGGCTCTAATTCCACTTTACTGATTTCCACCTCTTTAGCCAACAGCGGTGACGATAATGCCAGAGCAACGATAACAAAACAGCTACGCAACATACCTTACTCCTCAATGTAGCAATTGTTAAAACAACCACCGGTTCATTAAATAAAGCACACCGCTGGCATACAAGCCAGCAATGACATCATCCATCATCACCCCCAGACCGCTGTGTATCTTTTTGTCTACATATGAAGCAGGCCAGGGTTTGACAATATCAAACAAGCGAAAAAGAAAAAAACCGGCAACAATCGTACTCACGTTCATCGGCACCCACAACATGGTAACAAAAAAACCGGCGAATTCATCCCACACAATCGCTGAATGATCGTTCACGCCCAGCGCCTTGGTGGTGCGCTCACAAAGATAAATACCCGCAACAATGGAGACCAGCGTTAAAATCACGAACGCCGTCACACTATAATAATGTGCAGCCACATATATAGGTATTGCCGCCAGCGTGCCGAAAGTGCCCGAGGCGATAGGCGCCAACCCGCTGCCAAATCCCATACTGAGCAAATGGCCAGGATCTTTAAGTAAGGTATGTGGTTGGATTTTTTCTGTCATCGCTCTCACCGTCATTAAAAATGCTGGAATCCCTGCGGCATGATACTGATCTCATCACCACTGGCACTGACCAGTTGCAAACCGGGTGTTTGTGTAATCTCACCGATCTCTATAATAGGACAATCCAGTTTATTACGTAAACTCTCTAGCTGCTGCAACTTTGCCGTGGGCACGGTGAAACACAATTCGTAATCATCACCGCCGTGGAGAGCATGCTGAAGTATAGCTGCCGGATCAAATCCTGACTCACGTAACGCGCTTGAAATTGGAATCGCGGATTCCTGAATACGCGCGCCGACACCGCTGGCCTTCAATATGTGGCCCAAGTCCGCCGTCAATCCATCGGAGATATCAATACAAGCGTTGGCAATCGTCACCAACTTCTGTCCCAATTCAACGCGTGGTATGGGGCGATGCAAACGTGTTATTAACGGTTGTAAGATATTGTCATGACGGCTGTTGGTATTTTTGATTCAGGCATTGGCGGGCTAACGGTGGCAAGCGCCATTCAGAAACTATTGCCAAAAGAGTCGCTTATTTATTTTGGCGATAC
>JANNJI010000362.1:0-4721 GCA_031405795.1 Gammaproteobacteria bacterium | reverse complement strand
CGGGTTGCTGCCTATACCTCACCTCATTTACTGCGCTACAACGAACGTGTTGTCATAGCAGGGCAAGCAGTTAGTGATGACACCTTGTGTGCGGCCTTTGCGGCCGTGGATGATGCGCGTGGTGACATCAGTCTGACCTATTTTGAATTCAGTACGCTGGCGGCGTTGTTCCTTTTTGTCCAACAACCCTTGGATATTGTCGTGCTTGAAGTGGGCATGGGAGGCCGTTTGGACGCGGTGAACATCATTGATGCTGATGTCGCCATTGTCACCGCCATCGATTTGGATCATCAGGCATGGTTGGGATTCGATCGAGAAACCATTGGTCGTGAGAAGGCAGGAATCTTTCGGCGCGATAAATGGGCGATCGTCAGCGATCCACATGCACCTGTGAGCGTGCGCCATGTGGCGCAACAGATTGGTGCCAGGTTATTTTGTCTGACCGGTGAGTTTGATTTTTGTGTCGAGGGGGGGCAATGGCGCTGGTGGTCAACACGACAACAATCGGTGGGTTTACCACGGCCAGCATTATCCGGGGCGCATCAATTTCAAAATGCCGCCGGGGTGCTGATGGCGATTGCCTTGTTACAGCCAATCCACCCAGTCAGTCAGGCGCAGATCCGCGAGGGCTTGTTAACCGCCCGCGTCCCCGGCCGGTTTGAACTAATACCGGGTGACATCACCACGGTGTTGGATGTGGCACATAATCCTGCCGGTGCGCGTGTATTGGCGACGGCATTGCATGATGCGTCCAGACACAAGGGTAGCATCCTGGCCGTCTTCACGGCCTTATCGGACAAGGATATAGCAGGAATGGTGTTGCCGTTGTTGCCGATGATCGATAGTTGGTATGTCGCGCCTGCACAATCATCGCGTGCCATTACCGCCTCATCGTTGCAAACAACGTTGGTCGATGTGGGTTGCGCTGTACCCATTCATGCCTTGATGAGTTTGCCGCAGGCCTACCAACAGGCGCGTGATGCGGCCCAGGCGGGTGATTGGATTGTGGTGTATGGATCGTTTTATGCGGTAGCCGAGGTCTGGCACTACGCCTATAATCAGCGACCTTAGTGGCGAGCGGCTTTATCATGGACAAACAGCAATTGCAGAAACGCCTGATGGGCGCCATTGTTCTGGTGGCCCTGGGTATCATTTTTATTCCCATGATCCTATCGGGTGACCATGATTCCGGGACGATCTGGGGTACCAATATTCCGGTTAAACCCACACCACTACAAGAGCTTGCACAGCGACCAGTACCCGAGATGCCGGTACCACCACCGCCTCCAGCAGAAACACGTGATTTGATTGATCACAATACCCCGCAGGATAAAACACCTGTCATAGCAGAACAACCCGCGATCACCAGCGTGGAGAGTAAGCCAGCCGATACCGCTCCAATCGCAAAAACTGAGCCCGCTGTTAAAACGGAGCAGGCGCGTGGCTGGGTCGTGCAAGTGGGAAGTTTTAATCAGCAGGCGAATGCCATCGCGTTACGTGATAAATTACGCAAACATAAATATACGGCTTTTGTCGAATCCATCAAAGGTTCCAGCTCCACTGCGTATCGGGTCAGGGTGGGCCCGCATGTTCTGCGCAGTGATGCCGAGGCGCAGCAAGCCAGCTTGGCAAAACAATTGAATGTCAAAGGCGTGGTCTTAGCGCATCCCTGATTGGGTGGCGCGGCAATTTTGCTAGAATTCACTTTTCTCAACTGGTTTGATACCACAGGAAATCGACATAGCGCATGACCTGGATTGATCTGTTTATTATCGGGATTGTTGTGGTTTCTGCGCTCATCAGTGTGATGCGCGGCTTTGTCAAAGAGGCCTTGTCGCTGGCAGCCTGGGTTGCAGCCTTTGTTATCGCCTGGCGTTTTAACGGCGGCATGGTGAGTTTTCTGCAAGGATTCATCGCCAATAAAAATCTCCAGTTTGTAGTTGGTTTTTTCTTTTTATTTGTCCTTACCCTGTTGATGTTTGCCTTGGTCACGTATTTCGCTTCCAAATTAATTCAGCGTACTGGTTTGACTGGAACAGATCGGGCCATCGGTGTCTTGTTCGGTTTTGCCCGTGGTTTAGTGCTGGTTACTGCGCTGGTAGCGATGGCAGGTTTAACCACCTTACCAAAGAGCGCGGCTTGGCAAGATTCGCTGCTCACCAGTCGATTCCAGTATGTCGCAATCTGGTTGACCGGATTTTTGCCCGACGATGTAGCAAAGAATTTTATTTTTAAATAATGTAACTTGAACAGTTGAGGTTTTTATGTGCGGTATCATTGGCATCGTAGCAAACAGTCAGGTAAATCAGGCCCTGTATGATGGTCTAACGGTATTGCAACACCGTGGCCAGGATGCGGCAGGTATCATGACCAGTGAAGACGACGTGATGTTTCTACGCAAGAGCAATGGCATGGTGCGTGATGTATTTCATGCTCGCCATATGTTTCGCCTGAAAGGTAATATGGGCATCGGCCATACACGCTATCCGACCGCTGGTTGCTTTTCTTCGGCGGAGTCGCAGCCTTTTTATGTCAATTCGCCGTTTGGCATTGCCTTGGCACACAATGGTAACTTGACCAATTCTGAACAATTAAAACGTGAACTGTTCGAAACAGACAAACGCCACATTAATACCAATTCTGATTCAGAGGTGTTGCTGAACGTACTGGCGCATGAATTGCAAACTGTTGTATTGAATAAGCTCAATGTGGAGCCTGCCGATTTGTTTGCGGCAGTGGCCGGTGTACATCGTCGCTGCCGTGGTGCCTACGCCGTAGTGACGATGCTTGTTGGTCGAGGCATTCTTGCCTTTCGTGATCCATTCGGAATTCGGCCATTAGTGATTGGCAAACGGGTCACTGATCTGGGTACGGAGTACATGGTCGCCTCGGAGAGTGTAGCGATGGATGTGTTGGGGTTTGAATTGGTGCGTGACGTTGAGCCGGGTGAGGGCGTTTATTTTGATGACAGCGGCAATATGTATGCACACCAATGTGCGGATAATCCGATGTTATCGCCATGTATTTTTGAACATGTGTATTTTGCCCGTCCGGATTCGATGATGGATGGTATCTCGGTGCACAAGGCGCGTACGCGCATGGGCGAATATCTGGCGCGGAAAATACAACGGGTACATCCGGATCACGACATTGATGTGGTATTACCGATCCCTGACACCAGTCGTACTTCGGCGTTGCAACTGTCGTATACACTGAATGTAAAATACAGCGAAGGGTTTATCAAGAATCGCTATATTGGACGAACCTTTATCATGCCTGGCCAGACGCAACGTAAAAAATCGGTACGGCAAAAACTGAATCCGATCAACCTGGAGTTTCGGGGTAAAAATGTATTGCTGGTGGATGATTCAATCGTACGCGGTACGACCTCACAGCAAATTATTCAAATGGCACGTGATGCGGGCGCAAAAAAGGTTTATTTTGCCTCGGCGGCACCGCCTGTACGTTTTCCTAATGTCTATGGTATCGATATGCCAGCCGCCAGTGAATTAATCGGGCATGGCCGTAACGAAGAGCAAATCGCCAAATTTATCGGTGCGGATTGGTTGATTTATCAAGATCTGGCTGATCTTATTGAGGCAGTACGTAAAAAATCCAAAAAAAATATCGAACGTTTTGATGCATCGGTCTTTGACGGCGACTATGTCACCGGGGGTATTACCCCTGCTTATTTGCAACAACTTGAATCTCACCGCAACGATAATGCGCGCAGCAAAGAAGTGCAGGGCGGTGATAGTGAGGTCATGGAGTTATATAACAATGCGTAGCCAATGTTCAGTGTTGAAATTAATAAGGATCTGGCAGAGGGGTTAAAAAGACGATTGACATACGGTTTTTTTTCCCCTAGTCTCACTCCACAGCGCCGATTTGAATTCAGCTTGCGGGCGCGTAATAAATACAGCTAAAGCGAGCGTCAGCCTGCTTTAGCTATATTTTCATATAGTAACGAAGCGGGTTTTTTTATGCCCGCAGGTTTTTTATTTAGCGTGGAGGCCGGGAATATGAATTGGGATGAGTTTGAATTTGATACCGTGGCCGTGCGTGCCGGGCAACAGAGGACGGCCGAGGGTGAGCATAGCGATCCGATATTTTTAACATCGAGTTATGTCTTTGCCAATGCGGCGGAGGCAGAGGCACGGTTTAAAGGTACGGTAGCCGGAAATATTTATTCACGGTTTACTAATCCGACGGTGCGTAGTTTTGAACAACGGCTGGCGGCATTGGAAGGCGGTGAGTCCTGCGTGGCAACGGCAACCGGCATGTCCGCGATCTTAAGTACCTGTCTGGCATTATTACAGGCCGGTGATCATATTGTCTCGTCGCGGAGTATTTTTGGCTCGACGGTGGTGTTATTTAATAAATACCTGGCACGTTTCGGTATCACTATTACTTATGTTTCGCAGACGGATACGGCTGAATGGGAAAAGGCGGTTCAAAAAAATACCAAATTATTTTTCCTTGAGACACCTTCAAATCCCTTGATTGAAGTCGCCGACATCGCGGCAATTGCCAAGGTCGCGCATGCCCATGGTTGTCTGCTTGCCGTGGATAATTGTTTTTGTACACCCGCATTACAGCGACCATTAAAACTGGGCGCCGACATCGTGATTCACTCTGCGACTAAATACATTGATGGGCAAGGACGTTGTCTGGGTGGCGCGGTGGTGGGTGACAAACAAAAAGTCGGTGAAGAGGTATTT
>JANNJI010000361.1:0-3580 GCA_031405795.1 Gammaproteobacteria bacterium | reverse complement strand
TGACGTTGCGTAAAAAAGTGTTTGGGGTATTACTGTAACAGGATTTTAAATTAAATACCTGACTGACAGTTCAGGTGTCTATAGTTAATGACGGTTGACCAGAGATTCTTTATCGATAGTCACGCCAATGTTTGGGCCGGTGGTCACGGCAACCGTGCTGACGATCCTGGTAGCGGCTGATAAATACCTCGCGGGTGAAGTCTTTGCTGGTGTTGTTGCGATCCAGATTGAGGCGTTCGTTATTCTCGCTGTAGTGATACAGTGCGCGCTTAAGTTTCGATAGCAGGCTGTTATCCAGATGCAGGCCCAGTTCACGCAAGGTATCTTCGATTTCTTCCAGGCAGATTTGCCTGACATTATACTGGACGATCAGTCGCAGTGGTGATGCCGCATGGCAGGTTTGTATGCCCGGTAAATCCGCAATCCACAACAATGCCGCTTGCGCTTGATTGGGATCAGGGTGCAAGGCATCAAAGCCTATTTCCCGGAACTTGATATTCTCCATCCACACCTCCTTTCCTAGAGCTTAACGGATATAAGCGTGCAATCAAGATATATAGAAGAATTCTATTTGTGTGCCGAAATGGCGAATTGGCCGTAGGTAATGCGAATATGTCCAAGGAGATCAGTGCGTTGTTGGATTTGGGTAAAACCATGCAGGGAAAAAAGCTGTGCCACGGCCAGTCCTTGATCATAACCATGTTCGAGTAGCAGCCAGCCTTGTGGATTCAGGTACCTGTTCGCGTGTGCCAGAATAAGACGAATTGCATCCAGGCCATCAATGCCCGCAACCAAGGCCATCTGTGGTTCATAACGTAAATCACCTTGGTCCAAATGTGGATCGCGATTCGCGATGTACGGCGGATTGCTGACAATGATGTCGGCGCGTAGATCGATGGGCAGGGCGGTGAGCCAGTCGCCGTGGTGAAAGCTGACGCTACTAATATAATTGCCTTGCGCATTGTTGCGCGCCACTGCTAATGCACCAGTTGATGCGTCAGTGGCATGCATTTGCCAGTGTGGCCGTTCTTTGGCAATTGCCAGCGCAATGGCACCGCTGCCAGTGCCGAGGTCGATAATGGTTTGCGGTTGATCCTGTTTTCCCAACTGCAACACGGTTTCCACCAGTAATTCTGTTTCCGGTCGCGGGATGAGGGTGGCGGGGCTGACGAGCAGATCCAGGGTCCAGAAGGCCTGATGGCCGAGGAGATAGGCAATGGGCCAGCCGTCGTGACGCTTATATATGAGCGTCGTAAACACTTCGTTCTGTGCGGGGCTTAGTTCTCGTTCGGGCCAGGTGTGTAAATACTCACGGGATTGCTGCAAGACCTGCGCTAATAATAGTTCCGCATCCAAGCGCGCACTATCGGATACAGCAGTGAGGTGTTGTTGTGCCTGCGCCAGGCTGTCGGCGATGGAGGGCACGATTATTCATCACTGATCTTTGCCAACAGATCGGCCTGATGTTCGCTGATCAAGGGATTGATCATATCATCCAGGTCACCTTGCATGACGTTATCCAGTTTATACAAGGTCAGATTGATCCGGTGATCGGTGGCGCGGCCTTGTGGAAAGTTATAGGTGCGAATCCGTTCCGAACGATCACCGCTGCCGACCAATTGGCGGCGTGTCTCGGCTTGTTCGGTTTGTTGTTTGGTTTGCTCCGCACTCAATAAGCGGGCTTGCAACAATGACATGGCGCGTGCCCGATTCTTGTGTTGCGAGCGTTCTTCCTGACATTCCACCACAAGGCCACTGGGCATATGGGTGATGCGAATCGCCGATTCGGTTTTATTCACGTGCTGACCACCAGCGCCAGAGGAACGATAGGTATCCACTTTGAGATCGGCGGGATTGATCGCCGTGGCTTCCACCTCATCCACTTCAGGCATCACCGCGACGGTACACGCCGAGGTATGGATACGTCCCTGTGCCTCTGTTTCCGGCACACGTTGCACCCGATGGCCGCCGGATTCAAATTTTAAACGTGAGTACGCGCCTTGGCCTTCGATGCGCGCAATGATTTCTTTGTAGCCGCCATGTTCACCGGGATTGGCATTCATGATCTCCAGGTGCCAACGGCGACGCTCTGCATACTTGGCATACATGCGAAATAAATCACCGGCGAAGATCGCCGCCTCATCACCGCCAGTCCCCGCGCGAATTTCAATGAAAATATTTTTATCGTCATTGGGGTCGGTGGGTAACATGAGACGCTGCAAGTCCAATTCGAGTTGGGCTTTTTTAGTTTGCGCACTCTGCAGCTCTTCCGTGGCAAGTTGTCGCATCTCCGCGTCGTTTTCACCGAGCATCTTATTGGCCTCGGCAATGTCGTGCAGCGCCGCTTGATATTGGTGATAACAACCCACCACCGGATTGATCTGGGCGTATTCCTGCGACAGACCACGGAACTTGTTTTGATTGCTGATCACGCTGGGCTCAGAGAGCAGGCGGCTGATTTCTTCCAAACGTTCGGCTAAATGCTGCAGCTTGCTGAGCAATTTTTCATTCATAGACTGAATCTACCTAATTATTTTTTTCGTCGAGGCCGAGGATTTGATAGGCGTGTGCCAACACATCCTGTTGGCCATGATAGGCGGCATGTTTCATGTGTACGCTGGGGGCATGAATTAATTTGTTGGTGAGACTACGGGCTAATTCCGCCATCACAATTTGCGGGTCCTTGCCTGTGGCGAGTTGGCGTTGCGCGGTGCTGAGTGCATCACTGCGGATGGCTTCGGCATGTTCGCGGAAGGCACGAATGGCATCCACGGCATCCAGCGACCGTAACCAGCCCATAAAATGTTCGACCTGCGCGGAGATAATTTCTTCGGCCTGTAAGGCAGCCGCCTGGCGTGACTTGCGGTTTTCATCAATGACTTCGTGTAAGTCGTCCACTGTATACAGATACACGTCGTTGAGTTTGGCAACCTCCGGTTCAATGTCGCGTGGTACGGCCAGATCCACCATGAATAAGGGGCGATGTTTACGTAGCTTTAACGCGCTTTCCACCGCACCCTTGCCTAAAATGGGCAAGGGACTGGCAGTGGAGGAAATAATAATATCGGCTTCAATCAGGCGATCCGGGATTTCCCCCAAGGTAATTGCGGTGGCATTAAATTTTTTCGCCAATTCTTCCGCCCGTTCGACGGTGCGATTGGCAACAATCATCTTGGTGACTTTGTTTTCTTTCAAGTGACGCGCCACCAGTTCAATGGTTTCTCCTGCACCAATTAATAACACCGTATGTTCTGCCAGATCGGCAAAGATCTGCTTGGCGAGGCTGACGGCGGCAAAGGCCACGGAGACTGGGCTGGCGCCGATGGCGGTGTCGGTACGTACCTGTTTGGCAACCGCAAAGGTATGTTGAAATAATCGGTTTAGTTGGGCACCAATTGTGCCGTTATGAAAGGCAGTGGTGTAAGCCTCTTTTATTTGGCCGAGGATTTGCGGCTCACCTAAGACCAGGGAGTCCAGGCCGCTGGCAACCCGGAGGATATGTTGTACGGCCTGATCATCAAGGTAGGCATAGCTGTAAGGACTGAAGGATTCCAGGGGTAAATGGTGGTAACGGCCAAAC
>JANNJI010000360.1:0-4281 GCA_031405795.1 Gammaproteobacteria bacterium | reverse complement strand
CCCATCGGCAAATTCAAATTGATTGACTGCTTTGGGCCCATTGGGATCAAAGAAAGTATTGGTCAGGCGCAAACTGTCACCATTGCCAGCGATGTTCCCTGTACCGATAAGCTCGATGACAACGTCAGGGCCATTCTGCATCACACGCAGATTTTGCACACTGATGCCCTCGCCAAACACCACACGGTTGTTGTCACCCGCCGTCAATTCAACAATGGCATCACGACCATCGCCGATATTGAAGTAATAGCTATCGTTACCGGTGCCGCCATCCAGCAGGTCATTACCGGTATTACCGAACAGGCGATCATTACCGGCATCACCCATGATCTGATCATCACCCGCGCCCCCTGATATCGTGTCGTTGCCGTCCAAGCCGTTGAGGTATTCCATTTGCGCTGAACCGGTGATCGTGTCGCCCATTGAGGTTGGCAAGTTATTGTTATATTGGTTTACACGGTTGCTGATCGCTTCGCTATTCCAAACCGTACCATCGGCGAAACGTATTTGATCCAGCGGTGAATCAACGATTTCAGGTACGTAATACCCCGCCACCACAATCTCATCCCCCGGACTATTCAGGAATCCCACTCGCAAATCATTTCCCATCTGACTCAGCAGCACGGTGGCGGGATCAATCCCTTCACCCAATTGCAAGCTATCGATGCCGTTCACGGTGCCGGGTAAGGGCAGTGGTTGATACGGGTCAACCGGGAAAATCCAATCCGCGCCATCACCGAGGTTATATATATAAGTATCATTGCCAGCACCACCGGCAAGGGTGTCGTTACCCCTGTTGCCCGCAAGCACATCATTGCCTTCGCCGCCAATTAAAAAGTCGTTGCCTTGGTTGCCATACAAGGCATCATTACCGCTTTGACCTTGCAATTGATCATTACCCGCGCCACCGGAGATGGTGTCGTTACCTTCCATGCCAACAATGAAATCATTCGAAAGTGTGCCGACAATTGTGTCGCCCTGCGGCGTTGGATAATTGTTGTTGAATTGAATTGCCCGATTCGTGATCGCCTCAGCGTTCCACACCGTACCATCCGCAAACACGATCTGATCCACTATCCTGTCTGACTGTATTGGTGAGTAATACCCCTCAACAACAATTTCATCACCCGGGTTATTAAAAAATGAAATCCGCAGATCTCCATTCGACGGCTGCAAAAATACAGCAGACGGGTCAATTCCCTCCCCCAAACGTAACGTATCCAGGCCGGTGATTAACCCTGGTTCTGGTGGATAAAAATAATCTGCCCTAATGCGATCCATGCCATCGCCAAGGTTATAGACATACGTATCATTTCCACGCCCATCATTGAGCTGATCATTCCCTGTCCCGCCAATAAGGACATCATTACCTGATCCGCCATGCATCACATCGTTACCCGCACCACCAAGCAGGGTGTCATTACCGTCTAATGCATAAATTGCATCGTCACCACCCAAGCCGGTGATAACATCATCACGGAGGGAATCACTGAGAAAATCATTCAACTCCGTACCACGAATGACGTTCAGTAGCTGGTTGAGATTAAAAATAGTGCCGTCGGCAAATTCAAACTGATTAACCGCGCTGGGACCATTGGGATCAAAGAAAGTATTGGTCAGCAGTAAACTGTCGCCATTGCCAGGTATGGCAGTGGTGCCGATAACTTCAATGAGAATATTCGGACCCGATTGCACCACACGCAAGTTTTCAATACCAATACCGGTGCCAAATACCACGCGGTTATTCTCACCCGGTGTCCAGTCGTTAATGACATCACGGCCATCGCCCAAATTGAAATAATAGGTGTCGTTGCCCATACCGCCATCCAACAGATCATTACCGGCATTACCAAACAGACGATCATTACCGGCATTGCCCAGAATCTGATCATCCCCTGCACCACCGGATAGGGTGTCGTTGCCATTACCACCATTGAGATAATCCATCATCGCAGTACCCGCGATGGTAATACCTGTCAGTGGGCCATTGACGCGATTATTGATTGCTTCGGTATTCCAGATTGTGCCATCGGCGAAAACAATGTTTTCGATGGCGTTATGTGCAGCACCATCGGTGTAATCAAGCGTGAAATGGTTGCGTACCGTGATCTGATCACTGCTACCTATTGTGCCGATGACGAGATCATCACCCAAACGTTGCAATTGCACCGTCGCCGCGTCGTAACCTTCACCCAATCGAATCACATCCACATTGGTGCCTGCGGATGGAAGGGGGTAACGATCATCCTCCCTGATTTCATCGACGCCATCACCGGTATTAAAGTGATAGGTATCGCTACCAATATCACCGGCCAGAAAATCATTGCCTGTGCCACCCACTAACAGATCATTACCTTCACCACCAATCAAGCCATCATTACCCGCATTCCCATACAAACGATCATGGCCTTGCTCACCAAACAGTTGGTCATCCCCTGCCCCACCGGACATCGTGTCGTTGCCTGCCATGCCACCGATGAATTCACTCAGCGATGTACCAACCAGCGTGTCGCCTTGTGGCGTCGGATAATTGTTGTTGAATTGAATCGCACGATTCGTGATCGCCTCGGCGTTCCAGACCGTCCCGTCGGCAAACACGATCTGATCCAGCCCAACATCTGCCTGTAACGGATTAAAATACCCTTCCACGAAAATTTCATCGCCGATGTTGTTGAGGAAACTGATACGCAGATCGCCACCCCATTGTTCCACTCTGAGATTGGCTGCATCGATCCCATCACCTAATCGTAACGTGTCGATTCCTTTCACTGCACCTGGCAACGGCGGTGTAGGATACATACTGCTGAAGGTAATCCGATCCATGCCATCACCGAGGTTGTATATATAGGTGTCGTTACCCAGGTCACCATAGAGTGTATCGTTACCGACGCCGCCGGTGAGAACGTCATTACCCGTGCCCCCTTCGATGATGTCGTTACCCGCACCACCCAGTACTGTGTCATTACCCGCGTTGGCAATAACGGTATCGTCACCGTCCAAACCCAGAATCGTATCGTTGCCAGGGGTCCCATATAACCCATCGTTAAATTGACTACCAATAAGGATATTTTGCAGATTATTGATATCCAGCACGGTGCCATCGGAGAATTCAAAGGCATTGACCGCTTTGGGGCCGTAAGGATCAAGCGTGGTGTTGGTCAGACGTAAACTATCGCCACTGCCTGTAATCGTAACGACAAGATCAGCACCTTGCTGCATAAATTGCAAATCTTGAATATTAATTCCTTCGCCAAACACCACGCGGTTATTCTCGCTTGGGCCTGCCAGCCATTCGTATACCACATCATGACCATCGCCTGAATTAAAGTGATAGGTATCGCTACCAAACCCGCCATCCAGGATGTCATTACCAGCATTACCGTGCAGATGATCATTGCCTTCCATACCTTGAATTTGATCACTCTCGAAGGTGCCAATCAGTTGATCATCTGTAGGGCTGCCGATAATGAGTGCCATGTGTTACTCCTTAACCTGATGAGTCAGGTAATGTTGTTTTTACGTTGTTGAATTCCGTGATGCATTGCATTGTAGGATGCTGTTTTAGCCGTGTCAAAAAAGCACTGTTCAGAATCGCTTATGAATACTATGTGAACAATTCTGACCGTATTTGAGTCACGAGTTTGCACATTGCGTCGCAAATTAAATGAATTTATTTTCAGCATGGAATTAAGCAAGAAGGTATCACAAGGGCAACGGTGCGTCGGCCCGCTCGGCAAGAGTAGTACGTTTCGATACTCTTATGTCACTTTATCTTTACCGTACTACGGTAAACATTGTAACTGTAACTGATGCACCGCGACCAGGCATTCAGCGCCGCTAAAATTCCCCCGCCGATGGCAAAAATTATCTGTCATGGCGCAGATCAGTAAGAAGAACAACTACGCCTGCAACACTACACCGACATGGCTGAAAAAATCATCCGCAACAGATTATGCGCTTATCAAAAACCACACTCAGTTAAGCTCCAGATGGCTTGTTTTCCAGCGTCTGCAAAGCGCGCTCACGGGATACATATATATTCTCTTCACGTAACAAGGCGGTGAGCCCGGCGCGATCAAACGAGTCGCGAACCGGTTTCTTAAGACTGCTGAAAGCCAGGGTAACGTTTGCCTCGCGCAAGTACCGGGCGATCTCACGAACTTTTTCACTGCCCGATACATCGATATTGTTAATACCGTTGCCTATCACCAGAATCGTTTTTGCTTCTGGGAATTCAGCATGCGCCTCCAGGATTACTTCTTCAAAATGGGCCGCATTCAG
>JANNJI010000359.1:0-6643 GCA_031405795.1 Gammaproteobacteria bacterium | reverse complement strand
CACAGCGGTTCGCGGATCCAGAGCATTCGTGATGGCGTGATGATTGGCAATGCCGCGCAAGTGGACGGCGCCAACGGCCGCTTCGACTATGTTATCCCCAGTCGCAAGACCCAGGGCGCCTTCTACCGCTTTTCGGTATTTTTGGAAAAAATCTTCAGCAGTGTCACCGGCAATCTCGCCAGCCAGAGTTACAGCATCAGTAACGATTTCTTTGTCGCCGGTGGTGGCTGGGTGGATGGCATCAACACCCTGGAAGCCGCGGCGTCGTTACCCAACACCACCGTCATCCGGCCCACCTTCAATAACGAAGTCTTCACGGACATCGTACTGGTGGCACAGACCAACAACGATCTGATCCGCACGCCGTCCACGAGTGACCCCGTGAGTACCGTGACGGGCAACATGTACCACGACGAAACCGATGTCACGATCAAAGGGCGTGGCCTGAATATCGCGTTTACCCGCTCCTATAACTCCGGCCCCCCGCGCGTCAACCAGGACGGCCCCGTGGGTTTTGGCTGGACGCACTCTTATAATATGTCGTTAAAGTCGAACGACTACGGCAAATGCCCGAATTGCGCGCCCGGTTCTGCCGCCGGTGCCGCGCCAGAAAATGGCAATAATATCACTGCCTCGATCACCTATGTCGATGAGCGCGGTGGTGAGCACGCGTACTTAGTGAATGAAGCCACCCAGGCGGTCACCGCGCCACCGGGTGAATTTGATAGCTTGTCGCTGGATGCCCCCAGCAGCGGTTTTTTCACCTTGACCTTCCGCAACGGCACCAAATATGTCTTCGCCGGCCCCGCCACCTTAAAAACCACACCCAACCAAACCGCGCGCTTGGCCTACATCGAGGATGCCTACAACAACCGGCTGACGATGAATTACGATGGCACCAATCGCTTGAGTTCGATCACCGACAATCTCGCGCTCCCCGGTCGCACGGGCTTGACGTTGACCTACGCGGGCAGCAGCACGCGCATTCAAACCCTGCAGGATTGGTCCGGCCGCACCTGGACGTATACGTATGATGCCAGCGGTAACTTAACCTCGATCACCAATCCGTTACCGCAGACACTCACGTACACCTATCACGCCGGGACCCACTTATTGAATGAACTCATTCTGCCCGCCAGCCGTGGTGGCCAAGCCGTGAAAACCGCCTTCGCCTATTACCAGAACAACAAGGCGTTTAATTACCAAAACACCCTGGGCCATACCGAAACCCTGGATTACGATCTGTACCGCCAGCGCACCCAGGTGACCGATCCGCGCGGTTTTGTGCGCACGCATTTTTACGACAACGACAACGGCGCCCTGATCAAGCTCGAAGACCCCGACGGGGCGATCCACCGGTTTGACAACAACGCCGACGGCCTGCGCTACACCAAGACCGACGGGTTGAATTATCAAACCCAATATTCCTACATGGCCGATCGCAGCATCGGCACCGCCGCCTCCACCAATTTTGGTCGTGTCTCGCGCGAGATCGATCCGCTCAATCAAACCCTGAATTACGATTACGGCCTGTACGATCAACCCACCCTCACCACCGACAAACGCGGCAACCCCTTAACACGAGGCTATTACGCCAGCACCAACGCGGCCACCGATGCGGTAGCCGGGAAACTGTCGGACGTGCGTGCCACGATCAACGGCACGCCGAATGTGTTGCTGGCGTCCATGACCTATCACGCCAGTGGCGCCGCCTTTGGCCAGCTCAAGCAACAGGTGGAATACCTGGATCCGGCCAACGCCGCGCGTCAGCGCGTCACCACCTATGTCTATGATGCCAGCGGCCTCCATGTGCAAAGTGTCACGGTGAACGGCGCCACCGCCGGTGGCAGCATCACCCGCACCTATACCTATGACACGCTGGGCCGGGTCAAGACCGACACGCTGGCGCGGCGCACCTCCGCCACCAACGCCGCGCTCCTCAACCTCATCACCAGCTATGACTACGATAACCTCGGGCGCGTGATCGTCATGACCACCCCGCGCGGCGACAAACAAGAAACCGTCTATGATGCCAACGGCCAGGTCACCGCCGAGAAGATCCATTATCTCACCACCAGCGCACGGCCCAATTGCACCGGACCCACCGCCGGTTTTGTGATCTGCACGATGGCCACGCACACCTATGACGCCGCCGACCGGCGCATCGCCACCACCGACCTCCTGGGCAACATGACCCGCTTCAGCTATGACGCGATGGGCAATCTCACCGCCACCACCGATGCCAACGGCCACATTGCGAGCGCGCAATACGACAGCATGAACCGCCGCACCGCGGTCATTGACGCCAACGGCCATCGCCGAACCATGCGCTATGATTTAGGCGGCCGTCTGGTGTCCACCACCGATGCCAACAACAATACCGTGACGTTTACGTACGATGCACTGGGCCGGCAAACCAAGGTCACCACCCCCCTGAGCTTTGAAACGCAAACGCAGTACGACGCCAACGGCAACGTCACCCACGTCACCGACGCCAACGCGGTCGCCGCGCTGCAACCCCGCAACAACCAAAACGCCAGCGTCTACCAACAGTACGACGAACTCAATCGCCTGATCCTCACGCGCGATGCGCTCAACGCCGACACGCGGTACACGTATGACTTGCTGTGCAACCTCACCCGCATCACCGACGCCGTGGGACAAGTCACCACCTTTGTGTATGACGACCTGGGCCGATTGATCGAAACCCGCGATCCGATCCTGGAAACCCCCACCGACAAGACCGACAACGTCACGCTGTACGACCAAGCGGGCAACGTGTTACTCACCCAAGACCGTTCCGGTCGTCAGCGCCGCCACACCTACGACATCCTCAACCGCCTGCTCAGCAGCGAATTCCTGCAGGACGGCACGGCGGAGAATTACAGTTATGATAGCTTTGGCGATCTGGTGAGTGTCTCCAACGGCGCGGCCACCTACACCTATACCTACACGTCCCGGCATGAGATGGCCAGCAAAGACGATTCCGGGTTTGTGACGATGCGCTGGACGTACGATCCGGTGGGCAACCTCACCACCAAGACCGACTACCAGGGCGCGGTGACGCAGTACCAATATGATGCTGCCAACCGGTTAGTGGCGGAAAAGAACAATGCGTATTTACAAGTGAGTTACCATTATGACGGTGCTGGTCGCCTGCTCAATCGTATTCTCTCCAACGGCGCGCAGACCGATTATCAATACGATGCTGACAACCGGCTCACGGGATTAAAAAACCGCGCCGCCGATGGCACGGCCGTGGAAGATTTAAGTTACACGCGGGATCGCCTGGGCAACCTCACCACCACCGTGAACAGTGTCGGCGGCAAAACGCTCGCCTACACGTACGATGCCTTGTACCGGTTGACCAACGTCAACAGCGCGGATAACACCGAAGACCGCAGCTACACGTATGACAGCGTCGGCAACCGCAAGACCCACACCGCCAACGGCGCCACGTATTTTTATTGTTACCACGCCACCAATTGCAGCGCCACCCCGGTAGGCAACCGCCTCATCAACATCAGAACCACCAGCCTGACCGGTCCGCTGTATCGGCAATTCACCTATGACGACAGCGGCCGCGTGTTACAGAAACTCACCGGCACCGGCACACCGATATATACCCTCACCTACAACGGCAAGGGCAGGGCGGGCGTCATCAACGGCACGGCGATGACCTACGACGCCGCCGACCACCGCATCGGCAAAGGCAGCGCGTTGTATTTCCTGGAAGGCGAACACCTGGAATCGGTGTACAGCGGCCTCAGCCTGAATCTGGTCACGGATAAATACTTCCGCGGCGCGGTGGTGGATGAGATCGTCAATGCGTATCACTACCGCAGCAGTAATCCCAATGACTGGGCCAATTACACGTTTCATCACGATCACATTAACAGCGTCACGAGCCTGACCGATCCCGACGGCACCGTGATGGAGACCAACCGCTTTGATGCGTTTGGCGCGCCGCTCAATCTCGCTACGCCGGGCACGGGGAATAACCTGTTGTACACCGGGCGGGAATACGACCGGGAGTCGGGGCTGTATTATTATCGGGCGAGGTACTATGATGCGGAACTGGGTAGATTTATTAGCGAAGACCCGCTGGGATTTAAAGCGGGGATTAACTTCTACACCTA
Source organism: Gammaproteobacteria bacterium (assembly GCA_031405795.1). GTDB lineage: Bacteria > Pseudomonadota > Gammaproteobacteria > UBA6429 > Thiohalophilaceae > JACQBC01. Next base: position 2,504 of record JANNJI010000359.1, on the reverse strand, counting down.
TGTGAATAATAATCCGGTGAATTTTAATGATCCGAGTGGGAAGTATCTCGAAACACTTTGGGATGCAGCAAATGTTGCGATAGGTGGCGCATCACTTTATGACAATGTCAGTAATGGTAATTGGGGCTGGGCCGCTTTGGATACCTTGGGTCTTGCTTACGATATTACTGCTACGGTTGTACCTTTCTTGCCTGCGGGTGCTGGCGCTGGTTTCCAAGCACTGCGCGCGGGCAACACAGTGGTAAACTCAGCCCAAGTCACTATGGATGTAGCTCGGACAGCTGATATTGCAAACACGGCGGCGAGAAGCTCAACGGCAGTTGTTAATAGTGGTTTGGATGCGGCGCGGGAAGGTACACGATTACATAATGAGGTTGGGAATGCAGTGAACCTGAGTGGCTCGGCCAATAATGCATTCAGAGGAGCAAATGGTGCTACTGGCCCACAACCAGATCTTAGTTGGGGCAACGCACCGGGGGTCTGGGCAGATTTGACGACTCCTGGACAGTGGGCGGGACATGTCGCAAGGTACGGTGATGATTTTGGTGTAGGTATACCGTTACTCTATGAGAGAGGTGTTGGTTTGGTCAACTCAGCTGGCTCATCAGCTTTCAGCTTAACATCTGGAGCTGGTATTGGATTATTTGGATTGCAACAAACCTCTAATTATTTTGGAAGTACGCAAAGTAATGCGAGTGGAGGTTTTGTTATTTATCCAAGTAGGCCGAATACAAATATGATGCAACAGATTTATTCAAAATGATTTTGAGATTTGATAATGGGCTATCATGTAACAATTCTTAGAACAGATAAAGGAAAAAAAATACCCATATTACAGAATGAAGTTGAGCAATTGATTTCATCAGTCGACGTTCTTAAGGCTAAGCAAGATTCTTTGGGCCGTGTGTTAATTACAGATTCCACCGGTGTTGACCCAGATTTATTTCTTGTTTGGCAGGATGGTGAAATATGGGCGAAAAGCCCGGACGAGAAAACCATTCAACTAATGATAAATATTGCTGAAAAACTGCAAGCCAGAGCCAGAGTTAGAGGAGATGAGCTTGAAACATATAGTAACTATAATGAATCATATATTCATGAAGATGACAAAGAAGAATTTTATCGAATTTTAAATCTTAGGAAAAAATTAAAATCTAGAGTCTTAGTCAGAAAAATTTATAGTAGAATAGCGGTCGTGGCTTTTTTTATCTTTTTAGCTTCATTGGCGAAGTTAATATTCAAGTTTTAATGTGAAAGTGTTGGTCTTGCAAGCTTGCAGTTTGGGGTGAATAGTTTTTCGGGGCAGCCGTCAGCTGGAGGCGGTTTTGTGCTTTATCCTGGTAGACCAAATACTAATATATTTGGAACGAGCGTATAGAAAATAAGCAATGGACGTATATAAGGGTGTAGTACTAATAACGGCAGGAGTGATGTTTGTATGCCTGCCAATCTTTATATGGTTATTTGTAAAAACTTTTTATCATTATCAAAAAATGATTTTTAATATATAAAAGGACGTGTACCAGAAAAGTGCTTTTATATTATGGCCATTTTTACTTAAGAATGAAAAATACTTTAATACGGAAGGTAAAAAAAATAGAATTATTTTTAAAAATTATTTAGTAAAAACACTGTTAATGTTTATATTTACGATGTTTTTATATATGATTATGACGCTTCACAAATACCTGTCCTAACAAAATATCAGTAGACGGATTTGTACTATCAATTGCTCTATACTGGTTGGGAGTATAACTGCGGCACTGGACTGTATTATTACCGGGTGCGGTACTTTGAATGGGTGGTGATTTATAGTGCTGTGTAAAATATATCTTACATCAAAAAGTGTAAAATTTGTCTTAATTTTTTTTTATGAGCATCTTTTTTACAAGTTGCGGATTGTTTGATTCTGCCATTGTTTGGAAAGGTGGGCCGTACGCGTTGCTCTGGATTGACATACCGGAAGAAGTAACGCTCTCATACGATGCTGGGAAAGGGTCTTGGTCAACGAGAGTTGATGTACGTGTCTTTTCTGTTGGCTGGAACGGAAAATATGTTGTAGCAAAGCAGCACCCAAAAGGTAATAAGAGTATTACAAACTATTTTATTATTGATGCACAGCATGATTCTGCCAATGCAGATGTCAATAAAGTAGTTATTGGGCCTCTTACTGAGAAAGCGTTTCATGACATGTCCGCCACACTTAATTTACCGCCCTTTACAAAGGTTTTGAAGTCTTTGGAATGAGTATTTGTACTGTGACACCACAATAGGGGAAGGGGGATCACGGGGTCGTGATTTTCTCCTCTTGAACTGCGAAGGAAAATACTTCTCTGAAATGATTAAGGAAGAGGCACAGGAGTTTGCTGAAAAATATTACAAATCCAGACAAGGGTATCTGAAGAATTACCGCAGTGCCCTGGTTCGTGATCTTTCCTCTGACTACCACGTTCAAGACTCATGGGAAAACTACGAGGTTATTGCACAAAATATTTCTAGACGTT
>JANNJI010000358.1:0-3079 GCA_031405795.1 Gammaproteobacteria bacterium | reverse complement strand
TGCACCCTTGTTGTACACCGTGACCGTATAGAAGTTACTGATCTCCATATAGCGGTCAGGCCGGATCGGATGCGCCATGGGACTACTGTCCTCGGCAAACTGCGCGTTACGTAAGACATTGACATCATCGATTCTTTTTACTGCACGTGAATTCAGATCGCTGGAAAATTCCTGATCTCGATACACGGTAAAACCTTCCTTCAAACTCAATTGAAACCAATCACGGCAAGTCACTCTGTTACCAGACCAATTATGAAAATATTCATGGCCGACAATGCTCTGGATACTGTAATAATCATCGTCCGTCGCGGTTTGCGGACTGGCCAAGACACAGGCGGCATTGAAGATATTCAGACCTTTGTTTTCCATCGCACCCATATTAAAATCATTCACCGCCACGATCATGTAAATATCCAAGTCATACTCGCAGCCAAAGGCCTGTTCATCCCAGCGCATCGCCTGTTGCAGGCTGCGCATCGCGTGCTCACACTTATGGATATTTTCCGCCTCGGTATACACCCGCAAGACAACACGCCGACCTGATATGGTGACAAACTCGTCTTCGATATGCGCCAAGTCGCCTGCCACCAGCGCGAACAGATAACAGGGTTTCAAACTCGGGTCTTGCCACACCGCGTAATGCCGACCATGGGCCAAATCGCCGTGCTCAATCAAATTACCGTTGGACAGTAAGACCGGGTAGGTTTTTTTATCCGCGATTAAGGTCACCTGATAACGACTCATCACATCCGGGCGATCCAGAAAATACGTAATATGCCGAAACCCCTGTGCCTCACATTGCGTGCATAACATTTTGCTCGATGCATACAAACCTTCCAGTGCGGTATTTTTTTCAGGGTGGATACGCACTACGGTGGTTAACTCAAAGGCATCGGCTGTGTATGGTATCGTTAACTGATCCGCATCCAGCTGATACTGTGTCGCATCAAGCAGCTGACCGTTGAGCTTAACTGTGAGCAAGGTCAGATCACGTCCATCCAGTACCAGCGGTGTCTCCGCCCTGGCAATCGCGCTATTGCGCCTGATCGCAAGGACGCAGGTGACCAAGGTCTCCGCCGCACTTAAATCAAATTGCAGGCTGACGTGTTCCATAAAATAGGCCGGTGCCTGATAGTCGGCGAGATAAACGGACTTTGGCGAACTCGGCGAATCACTGTTGCGGGTTAAATCCATGTTGATCACCTGTCTTCGTTATCGACACTAAACCGGCCACGATGCAATGTGGCCGCACCATACTTGGCATTAATAGTATCAGTAATCATATCCAACGTGCGCTGACGCGTGACATCTTGTTTAAATAAATCACTTTGTACCGCCACCGGATTGTCCGGATCATGAAAATGGCTCACGCCCATACCGATTAATCGAATCGCTTGCGGCGCCGACCAGTTAGCGTGAAATAAGGCCTTTGTCACTTGCCACAAATTGCTGGTTGAATCGGTATAGTTATCGACGGTGTGCGCACGAGTAATGGTTTTAAAGTCAGGGTAGCGCAATTTTAATTGCACGGTCTTGCCCTGCACCGCTTGCTGCCGCAAGCGTGCCGCCACTTGTTCGGTTAATTGTAACAAACAGGTTTCCAATACATCTGCCCGATTAACATCCTGTGCAAAGGTGGTTTCATGTGAGATGGATTTGGCCTGACCATCGCTCACCACCGGACGTGGATCAAGACCATGTGCCAGTTGCCACAACTGCGTACCCCATTTACCAAATTGTGCTAACAGCATCTGCTCCGATAAACATCGCACTTGCGCAATCGTCCGCACCCCCATGCGCTCAAACATCGCCACCGTGGTTTTCCCTGCACCCCACAACCGGCTCACGGGTAAAGGATCCAAAAAGGTTTGTACCTGTTTATCGCTGACAACCACCAAGGCATCCGGTTTTTTAATATCAGAGGCAATCTTCGCGACAAACTTCGATGGCGCCATACCCACCGAGGCAACCAATTGCAACTCGCGTTTAATCGCCTGTTTGATCGCCTGAGCAATAGTTGCACCTGAACCAAACAACCGTTCGCTGGCCGTCACATCTAAAAATGCTTCGTCTAATGAAAGAGGTTCAATCTGCGGCGTGTAACGGGCGAAAATCGCCCGAATCTGTTGCGATATTGCTGCGTAGTGATCAATACGTGGCGCGATACAGACCGCCTGTGGACACAAACGTAACGCGGTCACCATTGGCATCGCTGAATACACGCCATAGCGGCGTACTTCATAACTTGCCGCCGCCACCACGCCACGCCCTTGTACCGACCCACCGACAATCACCGGCTTGCCATGCAATGCCGGATTATCACGTATCTCTACCGACGCATAAAATGCATCCATGTCGACGTGTAAAATTGCCCGCGTGATGGGTTGCTTAGATTGTGTTATCGGTGACTTCCATTCCATCTGCACATCGTAGCCAATGCAGGGATGATTGGCGAGTGGTATTCCACGAGGTTTTAATCCATTAAGACACCGCGGTATCACCGCACAGGATTAGCGGCTGAATGTGTCGTCCGAAATACACGCTGTTGCGCTTTCAGCTTTCATAACAACTCAACACAAACTGCCGCCGTTTGAAAAAACCAGGATAAATATTAACACTTGCCGTCAAGCTAATAAGATAAACCCCTGATAGGCAACCCAGCCCAAAAACGCACCGAAAGGTAAATCTATCAGGTAGTGTTGTTTGGTAAAAATACACGACAACCCAATTAACACAGGAAAGGCATAGACCATTTCTCCGAGTTGACCAAAGGCATGTAATGCTGTCAGCATCGCCACCGAAACATGCATGCTCGGAAAGCAATTGGTTGGCGCATCATATTTATGCACAAGCTTGAGAAAACGTTCAGAGGCTGTTATTCCTTTGTTGATATCGCGCCAGTGATCCGGGGTTGACACGGGATAAATGTAAAAGAAGGTCATCTGCATGATTAACAGCAGGATATAGCTGAATGCCATCATGGTGAATTGTCGCGCATCTTGTGCAAGCCAGTTGAGGTACAGGATGGCGGGATAATAAAGAAAGCTGTAAATCCATGCCCAACTCGGCCAGTAGGGGA
>JANNJI010000357.1:0-1820 GCA_031405795.1 Gammaproteobacteria bacterium | reverse complement strand
GCTTGCAGCGCCGCCAGTACGTGCGGGCGCCAATGATCGAGCTTGACTTGTGACATGGGCGATTTTCCTTTTGTGCTTAAGAAACCCTACCCTGCCACAATAAAATGTAGATCGAAAGTACGTCCTTCTTTGATCGCTTACGAAATATCTCCTCAACCTAACGGAGGTTTCGATATTAACGTTGGCATAACGCTTGATGCGATTGATAAAAATAGCGTAACAACACTTATAACGCGAATGGTTGATAAAGCCTGGGATAATAACTGCGAACTTTGGCTTTTAATACTGCGAGGAGGGGTCGAGAATAATACATAAAGCCATTTTCAATTGTTTTTAAGGAGCGCATTCAGATAACACAAGAAATGTTGAAATGAAAAAACTGAAATAACTACTTACTCGGTAGACTGATCCGTTCATGAGAACGGATCAGAGTAACTTCGTCATTCACTGTGAGAAGAAGAACGCTGACCTACGATACTAATAACGTAGAACAGCCATTCTTACAAAACGGTAAAGGATCGTCAAAAAATGATTAAACACCCAGTGGATAAACCCCCTGGTCATGGCCACGGACTTATCAAACACGATACCGGCAGCCTCCAGCATTTTACGCAACAAAAACTGGATTTCGTTAAACATCCATGTGGCCATGGATGCAGCCCTTTCCAATATCATGGCGATCATGTCGAGGGCATTACTTACGCTACCAACGGCTGCTCCTACTATAATGCCGGACAGGACGGCGGCATTTTGTAGCACCCGACCGATTGCCTTGAGAATAATGATAAAGGTACGCGGATTTGAGATAGGTACGAGAGTATTGAACTCCGTCCTCGACTCGTCCCATTCACGCAATTCCTTTTCCCATTGAAGAACACTGTAATTGGGCGTTTTACTGTTCGCGAGCAAAATATCGAAATCGTTGGTTTTCATACCCATAACTTGAGGTATGTAGCCGTTTGGCATGCTATGTGAGGCCAATGGTGATATCGCTTCGGAGGGAAAGTGAATGCCATCCGGATCAACAAAGGGATGATGTACAAAGGGCCACACGGGCACATAGGGGACAGGGTCCCAGGTTCGATAACAACGATAAATGTTTTCCTTGTCCATGTTCGCCGTTAAATTTTTTGCAAAGGCCTTTACGCCAAGGCGCGGGGCGCCAAAGGTATACAACACCGGCTGTATACTTCTGGCCTGAGCCCATTCGGCAACCAGTCCGGCCACCGCTCCGCCCAAGCTATGACCCACGCAATGCATGTGGGTGGGGGTTTTGCCCGCAGGGTAAAGCGCCCGTAGCTGCGCCGACAGCTCGTGATCAAAAGATTTAAACACCTTCTGGAAACCACTGTGTACAGTATGCCCTGAATAACTACTCTGCGCCGTTCCCCCGTGCGCATCCGAGACCCAATCAAATACGCCACGCGTTCCACGCACTGCCACAATGGCATGTTTATCAAAAGAACTACCGGGTCGCCCTTTGCCAAACGCCGCAAAACCGGACATCGTAGCAATAAACGTACCGCCGGTTCTTCCCTGTAAGGTACTCGCCGTATTACCGGAAAAATCAAAATGATATTTCAATGTGGTAAAAATATCAGCCGGTGCTCTGTTATTGAATTCTAAGTCATATGCCTCATTGGCGGTCATAGCGGCTGCCGATGGACTGAGTATTACGGTTGCTTTTGTCATTGTGGTTCTCCCCGAAGTGAAAGTTAAACGAAGCCTGTCTACCAAGTACAAATTGTTTTTAAAACTGAGTTGCCCACCCATACCCGAATATCTCTTGGCTCTGACGTTAATTCACAGGTCAGCACCGG
>JANNJI010000356.1:0-4658 GCA_031405795.1 Gammaproteobacteria bacterium | reverse complement strand
AAGACGGAATGGCACCGGATTGTCATGTTTCGCCGCCTGGCGGAAATTGCCGGGGAGTACTTGAAGAAAGGCGCGAAGATATATATAGAAGGTCGCCTGCAAACCCGCAAGTGGCAAGACAAGCAGGGCCAGGATCGCTATATCACAGAAATTGTCGCCAATGAGATGCAGATGTTGGATAGCCGTGGTGGCGCAGCGAGTTCAAGTGCCAATTACTCCGCGCCGGAAATGGATAGCGGGGCGACCGATATGGCGCCAGTGACAGCCAACGAAGGTTTTGACGACGATATCCCTTTTTGAGGTCACGAACGCCGGGTGGTATCGCCCCTTGTATTTGCAACGGGGGATACATTTCCAAGCATGGGAAATTGACGGCTATACGACCTTGTGCCGCAAGCCCTGGATGACGGGTATTAAACCGCGAACACAAAGTGTCGATATAGATGACTAAGATAGATAGTTATAGGTGGAGAGTAGGACGTATGGCTAAAAAGAAAAAAGCTATGCAATCTACAGATGCCAAAGAGCAAGTCACCGGCAGTACCGATGACTTGGTCGAGGAAGAAGCTGCAGAGATTGACGGTGTTATTGAAGATCTTCCGGTGATAAATAAGGAAGATGAGGTAACGCGTCGCATGCTGATGCGCCGCAAGCTTGAACAATATATGGAAGAACGCCGCTTAAAGAAAGAGTTAGGCGATGATTTTGATACCAAGGAATAGCCCGGACTCCTGACGGGCGTGGTCGTTGTGCGCTGTGTGCTCGGTGGGCCCGGGATAAACAAAACTGTCACATCACTGACAGGCGTATTACACTATACGTCTATCATCTTTAACCGTGCTTGCGCAGAATTATCCATACGTTATGATACGAACCGCCACACTCGACGATCTGGATCGGCTCGTTGCCATTGAGGATGAATCCTTCAGCAGTGATCGGTTCTCCCGGCGCACTTTCCGTTACCTGTTGACCAAGGCCAATGCCGCGGTACAGGTCTGGGAAGTGGAGGGCGCCATTAGTGGTTATGTGATTTTATTATTTAATATCGGCATATCCCTGGGGCGGATTTATTCGATAGCCGTGGAACCCGCACAAACAGGTACAGGCATTGGCAGGCACCTGATGGCAGCAGCGGAACAAACGGCCTTACAGCATCATTGTATTGCCCTGCGTCTTGAGGTGCGTGCGGATAATGACTCGGCGATTGAGTTTTATAAAAAATTGGGTTACAAGCAGTTTGCCATTGCCCATGATTATTATGAAGATCACGCTGATGCACTGCGGTTTGAGAAATCGCTGGCACCGCAATTCAAGCCTGATATTTTCCGGGTTCCGTATTATGCACAAACCCTGGATTTTACCTGTGGCCCAGCGGCATTGATGATGGCAATGCATGCCTTAAATCCAAACATTGCACTGACCCGTGAACTGGAATTACGCTTATGGCGCGAATCAACGACAATATTCATGACATCTGGACATGGCGGTTGCGGGCCGTATGGATTGGCGTTGGCCGCCTATCATCGTGGCTTTGATGTGGAACTATATCGAAGTGAAGCCAGTACGCTGTTTATCGATAGTGTACGTAGCGATGAAAAGAAAGAAGTCATGCGGCTAGTGCAAGAGGATATGCTCCATGAAATATCAAGCCTGCCTATCAAAGTGGAATATGCATCGCTGAGTGTGGATGCCTTGCAGAAAAAATTTGATGAGGGTGGCATTCTGATCGTATTAATCAGCTTGTACCGTATTTATAAAGAAAAAATTCCCCACTGGGTCGTGGTCACCGGTTTTGACACGCATTATGTTTATGCGCATGACTCCTATATTAATCCCGATGGGGATCGAACCGTCACTGACAGTGTCAACATGCCTATTCCAAAAGCCGATTTTGCACGTATGTCCCGTTATGGCCGTTCCGGCCAAAAAGCGGTATTAATTATTAAACCGAGGAAGCATTAGCTAGCACCACATCATGGCAACTCATCTGGTACTGATAGAAGATCAACGCGACTGGAAAAAATCGTATCCTGACGTAATGCGGGTGACGGCACAGGAATATCTCAGTACGGATGCGTACTCGAAAAAGAAAAACCTGCGCATCATCAATTTATGCCGGGATTACAGCTATTTAAGCACCGGCTATTATTGCTCCCTGCTGGCCGAGGCGCGTAAGCATAAAATCATCCCCTCGGTGCGAACCCTGACGGATTTATCCAGCAAAAAGATCTACAGCCTCAATGCCTCGGAATTGGACGAGGATCTGCATAAGGCGTTGACCAAGTTAAAGCCCGATCCCATTGCACAAATCATTGCGATCGATATCTTCTTTGGCCAAACCAGCAATGAAGGCCTGCAGGATATCGCGCGACAACTATATGAATTGTTCCGCACGCCATTGATGCGGGTTGAGTTCAAGCGCGATCGCTTGTGGGAGATCGCCGCGATTCGGCGTTTACATCTGCATCGCTTAACCCCGGCGCAGGAAGAAGCGTTCATTGTCGAACTGAATAAATACATGAGCAAACCGTGGCGTTCGCCCAAGACCAAAACCGCGACACGTTATGATATGGCAATCCTGTACAACACCAGCGAAAAAATGCCACCCTCGGATCGCTCGGCGTTAAACCGTTTTATTAAGGCAGGTAAACGGCTGGGCGTGGATGTCGAGCTGATTGAGAAAAAGGATTTCAGCCGACTGGCGGAATTCGACGCCTTGTTTATTCGTGAGACCACGAACATTGATCATCACACCTATCGCTTTGCCAAGAAGGCCGAGAAGGAAGGCATGGTGGTTATCGACGACCCCGATTCAATCGTCAAATGCAGCAACAAGATATTTTTAACCGATCTGATGCGCACCAATCAAATCCCCATGCCCAAGACTCAAATCCTGCATAAATCCAATTGGACGGAACAAGTCAAGGACATGGTCTTTCCCTCGGTATTAAAAATCCCGGACGGTTCATTCTCGCGCGGCGTGTTCAAGGCCGCCGATGCCAACGAGTTTAAACAACTGGCCGAGCCGATGTTTAAGGATTCGGATTTGATCCTGGTGCAGGAGTACCTCTACACGGAATATGACTGGCGGATTGGCATTCTCAACGGCCAGGTTTTTTATGCCTGTCAGTATTTTATGTCCACCGCCCATTGGCAAATTGTCAAACACGATCACAAGGGCTCGCACGAGGGCCGGTTTAAGGCCTGGCCGATTGAACAAGTACCCGAAGAAGTCATTAAGGTCGCATTACGGCTGGCGCATTTGATCGGTAATGGTTTGTATGGCGCTGATATCAAGCACAATGACAAAGGTGTGTATGTCATCGAAATCAATGACAACCCCAATATTGATTCCGGGGTAGAGGACAGTATTCTGGGTGATAAACTGTACGAGATCATCATGGCGGAATTCATCCGCCGCCTGGATGCGCGCAAGGGTTATACGCTCACCAGTGCGCAGAATAATGGGTTAACCATTTAACAGTGTATTGAAAGTCTCGAAACTCTACCTTGTCTCGTCATTCCGGCCAAACCCAGTGCGAGCCGGAATCCACGCTGTAAATAACTTACTCCATCGACGTTAGTTGGTTTGAATAATGCAATGTTCAACAAGTGATTAACACCCTGCATCATAACCTATCTTAATAATCCAATACGTCACCGCACCCTGCGGGGTCAACACAACAACTTCATCATCGACCGACTTGCGCATCAGCGCCTTGGCCAAGGGCGCATCCATACTGATGTTGGTCTTATCGTGATCATGCTCGTCGGCGCCAACGATGCGAAAACAGCGCTGGACGCCGTGACTGTCTTCCAGACTCACCCACGCCGCAAAATACACCCGGCTCTGATCGCCAGGCTTCTCCCTGACAATTGTCAAATCCGGCAGACGTTTCTGCAAATAGCGGATACGGCGGTCGATCTCGCGCAATTCCTTCTTCCGGTAAATATATTCCGCATTCTCCGAGCGATCACCCTCGGCCGCTGCTGCACTCAATGCCTTGGTGACGTGGGTGCGCTGCTGCCACAATTGCTGTTGCTCCGCATCAAGCACGGCATAACCCTCCGCCGTGATGTACGGCGAGGCCTTGGCGGTTGGTGCGCGATAACGTCCCATTATAGTTAGAGGTCGGCTTGCAATTCGTATGGAGTGTTGGCTAAGCTTACAACAATGGTCATGACTAATATATATGTGCCTGCCGTCACCGTTGTTATGCGCAACGCTTTCTCAACCCCTTTCGCGAGATCATCAACGTCATTGAATATGAGGCCGCCGAGGCCGTTACCATGGACGGTGTGTTTTGGGATATCTATATGCGTAACGCCGAATTGGTCAAGGACATGGTGAATGCGCGGCGGGTGCAAACCTCTGACATTCGTTATGGCAGTTGGTCAGTGGCGGGCGGACGGACTCAAACGTGGGCCGATTCAACCCTCCGAAGATTTCAAACGTATGGAACAGCAAGGTTATGTGGTATATGAGCACCTGATCCATCACCACCAGGAAGTGCCGTTCGCCTTTGCCGATCACTACGAGCTGTGGTTATTAGATAAAAACCAGTAACCATTGGCGCTGCTCGACAGTGCTACCCAGCCACCGGATTTCGACATCAAACCCGACCTGGTGTGGCGTGGCGGTTATTTATGTCAGCAGA